>JBAZRW010000008.1 GCA_041662785.1 Bdellovibrionales bacterium
CGCTTTCGCGGGGATGACGCTAAAGGGGAGTATCGCCATAAAAAACACCGTCATGCCCGCGAAAGCGGGCATCCCGTTTATTTTTTCTCTACGAGTCACTTCATTCGCTTGTTGGTATCACTCGTCATTTTTTCTC
Organism: Bdellovibrionales bacterium; assembly: GCA_041662785.1. NCBI lineage: Bacteria > Pseudomonadati > Bdellovibrionota > Bdellovibrionia > Bdellovibrionales > Bdellovibrionales bacterium. Next base: position 137 of record JBAZRW010000008.1, read on the forward strand.
ACTCTCTCTACGTCATCCCGCACCCCTCTACGCCCTTCGGGCTTCGCGGGGCAGGCAGCGGATGACGCGATAGCGTCAGACGCGTGATGCGGGACCTAGGGGACTGGGCGATGAACGAACTGTGGTGAGGATGGCAAGAGCGACTGGATCCCAGATCAACTTTCTTTCGTCTTGCTTCGCTACGACGAAGAGAAAGTTTTCTGGGATGACGATGGGGGGCATCGAGTATTAAGTCACCCATTCCTTTTGCTCGGCGCTTTGAAACACCACCCAGTTTTGCCGTCCCGTTTGAAAAAGGATCGAGCCAATCAGACCCGTGGCCTCCAACGTTTTGACGGTCGTATCGCGAAGTTCCCGCGTGAGCGAGTCCGGCAGGGGCGCTTCACTGCGGATCACCAAATCCAGCTTTTTATGTTGCGAAAGCCCGTCCAGTTGAAGAGAGCCAAGGTTGGACATGTTCATCGTGATTACAAAGCGCGTGCGCTTGTCTTGAATGGCTGAAACCTCGTCGCGCCTGCCATGTTGCGCGTCATGATGAACATAAAGGCGCAGCATTTCAAACGCCGTCCCGTGATGCAAGGGGAGGGGATAGGCGCGCCACTCGCCGACTTGTGCGTCGCGCACGGGTGAAAGGCTCGGCTCCTCCATGGCTTTCATTAGATCGCTGGTTGCCTGTTTCTTGCCTGCTCTTTCCATCTTGACGATCAAAGGTTCGCCCAGCCATTCATCAATCTTGCCGCTTTGCAAAACGGATAACAGAAACATGGCCGTCCCTGCCAAGTGATGCGTGGGGCTGGGTAGGCGCGTTTGGATAAAGTGCGCCGCTGCTGGCAGGTCAGTTTGAATAAGCGCCGAGACAAACTCGCGCATGGGCGTAAAGTCTTGTTCTTGAGAAAAAGGCAGCGGTGTCGTGCCAGAAGCGCCCCCCGCTTGCCGCGTGGCTACGATTTTTGTACCTGCTGGCAGACCTCCGGCATTGTGAACGAAGATGGTTTTGCCTTCGCTTTCGATCAAAGCGTGGCCGCTGTGGCTCTTGCTGATAATCGTCGCCTTGATTTGTTCAGGGCGGATATCGTGCGGCCACGGCTCATCCGGCGTGATAACCTGATCGATCCGCAGGCGCAGCGTTTGCGGGGCAAGAGAATGCGCCGCCCCCTTTGCGGTTGATCCCGCCATTGTTGGTGGCGTGACGCTTTCTTCCGACGCGTGCGGCATCATGGCCTTGGCGGTTTTATCGATGTTGCCGCTCGCTGCGTGTTCGCCTGCGTGAGGAGCCTGTGGCTGTTCAGCCGTTTTGGCGGTGAAAGTCGCCTGCGATGCCGTCTTGCTTTTAACGGCTATCGAGTCGCGGTCAATCTCATCGGGCAAAACGGTCACGGTAAGCGTCTGGCCTTTTTGAAATGGCGCTTCTGTTTTTGCGATGGCTTGGGGTTGAAGAGTGGCTTCCGCTTTGGACGCAGTCTTTTGTGTCTCGCCTTGCGGCAAAATCAGCATGGCTTGCTTTGTCGGGCTTCCGGCTTGAAGGACAAGCTCAACGGATTTTTGGGGCTGCGTTGGGTCTTGTGTCGCTGAGGTGACAAAATCCTGAACAAGCTTCAGCGTCTCGGTCTGCGTTTTTAGCAAGGCCAACTCGACAATCCCTTGATCGGTTTTCACCGTCAGGTTGCCGTTTTCGAAAAGAGAGAGGATCGTGCCGTTGATGGTCAGCGGCGCATTCAGCTGCGCCAAATCCGGCGGCACTTGCGTGACCTGTGCGGCCAGCGCCAAAGAAGGTGACGCAAGCGTAGGCAAAGGCATCAAAAAAGAGGGCGGCAGGGAAGGGAAGGATGGCCCGCCCATGCGCCCTTAGTCCGACAAGAGTTGCGCGGCGATAACGCCGACGTCTTGCGCCGCCTCGCAATTCGGTGAGCGTGTCATAAGCGGCGTTTGCGCCCGAATGGCATCGCGCACCTTGCTGTCGCGGCGAATGACGCCCGCCATCGGCGGCGTATAGCCAAGGAACGTTTCAGACACTTTGCAAATCGTGTCATAGGTTCTGCGCCCCTCATAGGGCGTTGCGGCCAGATTGATCACAATTTTCATTTCCGCCTGTGGGTTTGCGGCGCGGGAAAGCTTGATAAACGCATAGGCATCGGTGAGCGAGGTTGGCTCATCCGTGATGACGACATAGGTTTGCGCGGCAGGCCCCGCCATCTGGCGGACGGCGCGATCCACGCCCGCGCCCAGATCAACAAAGACGTAGTCATAGTTTTGCGCCAGCGCGATCAGCTCGCCGCGCATGGCGTTTATTTTTTCGGTGGAGAGCGTGGCCATAGTGCCAGAGCCAGAGCGTCCCGCCAGAATGTCAAAGCCGCCTTCGTCATAGCGCGTGATCGCCTGTGCCATCGGCAGTTTGTTTTCGACAACGTGGCCCAAATCTTTTTCGGGGGCGAGGCCCAGTTGAATATCAACGTTCGCCAAACCCAAATCGCCATCGAACAGAAGAACGCGTTTCCCCTGCTTTGCCAACGTATGGCACAGCGTGATCGAAAACCACGTTTTGCCGACGCCGCCTTTGCCGCTGGCAATCGCTAGCATGTTGGGACAGCGCAGCGCGGTAAAGGGCGCTTGTGCGACGGGTTTTGGCATAAGGGGGATAGGATCGGTCATGGATGTCTTCTCCTATGAAGAAAGGCGGGCTTTGGCAGCGGATTCTTGCGGTGTGGCCAAGATCAACCGTGCCAAGGATACGGGATTAAGGGGCTGCGGCGCGTCCGTGACTTTGGACGACGCGCTAAAGGCGCATAGGGGAAGGCGCGTTTCATGCGCGACGCCCAGCATGCCGCCAAGGCGGCGTGTCATATCAAGGCGCGTGGGGAGCAGGCTTTTGGCCCCCATCGCGGAAAAAACTTTGGCCATTTCGGCGGCTTCAAAAGCGTCCAGATCAGCAGGGAGGACGAGGACAGGGCTTGCGCCCGTGGCCTTGATGATGGCCGTCAGGTTTTGTTTGCCCACCTCGGAAAACGGATTGCATCCTGCCGTGTCTACGATGATGGCCGTATCCGCTTTTTGCATGGCAATCGCATCGCGCAAAGCGTGGGCGTCTTCGATTTCCATCAAGTCTGTTTCAAGAAGACGTGTAAAAGCGCCCAGCTGAGCCATGCCACCTGCGCGTTCGGTGTCGGTGCTGATAACGGCAAGCTTCTTTTTCGCCAGAGTAAGCAAGGTTGCCATCTTGGCCGCGCACAAAGTCTTTCCTGCTCCGGGGGGGCCAATTAGGACAAGCGGCTTGTTTTCCTTTTCATCGTAAAGGGAGGCATAGTGAAAATGCGTATCAAAAGCCGCACCAATCGAAAGTAAAGGATCATCGTTGGCGTACTGCGTCGCTGTTGCCACGATTTTCTCGGCGAGAACGGACGGCACATTATGCGCGATCATGGCCTCGGCAATGGTCTCGATGGATTCAGAATCAATAGTTTGTGCCGCAAGGGTTGATGCAACCGTGTTTTCCTGCAACACGGGATCGTCAATGGCGGCTGTGACGCGCACGCCACCGCCTTCATCATCGCGGGTCGCCACAATGATCGCGTTATCGCCCAGCGTCTCACGAACAAGGCGCATAGCCTCGGTCATGGTCGTGCCATAAAAGGATTTAAGTCTCATTTAAACTTGTCCTAGCGTCTTGATTTTGGCCTTGGCATAGATTTCATTTTGCGAAACGATCACCGTCGAGGGACGGAACCGCTCCATAATAGAGCGAACATACGGGCGAATAGTGGGGCTTGTCAAAAGGATCGGCGATTCTCCCATCATGGCATGTTTGTCATAGGCTTGGCGGACAGCCTGAATAAACTGGTGCAGCTTGGTGGGCGGCATCGCAAGGCGTTTGTCGTCCCCGTCGCCCGTCAGCGATTCGATAAAGGTTTGCTCCCACTCCGGCGAGAGGGTGAGGAGGGGAATATAGCCCATCTCGTTCGTATTCGCGCTGGAGATTTGGCGGGCGAGGCGCGAGCGCACATGCTCGGAAATCAGCGCTAGATTGCGCGTCAGGCCAGAGGCCTCGGCGATGCCCTCAAGGATGGATGGTAAATCGCGAATAGAGATGCGCTCGGCCAGCAGATTTTGCAAAACGCGTTGAAGGCCGCTGATGGTCACTTGGCTGGGGATGACGTCAGCGATGAGCTTTTGCTGTTCCTTGCTCATTTCGTCCAGAAGTTTTTGAGTCTCGGTGTAGGAGAGAAGCTCGGACATATTGTCCTTGATGATTTCTGTCAGGTGCGTGGTGATCACCGTCGGCGGATCAACGACAGTGTAGCCTTTGAACAGAGCTTCCTCACGGTACGTCGCATCGACCCACATGGCGGGAAGGCCAAAGGTCGGCTCCATCGTGTTTTCTCCCGGCAGCGTAATGGGGGAGCCTTTGGGATCCATGATCAGCAGCATTCCGGGACGCAGCTCACCGCGTCCCGCCTCAATCTCCTTGATGCGTAAAACATAGGTGTTGGGGGGAAGCTGCAAATTATCCTGAATGCGGACGGACGGCATGATAAAGCCCATATCGCCCGCCATCTGGCGGCGCAGGCCTTTGATCTGATCGGTCAACTTTTGTCCCGCTTCGCTGTTGATAAGGGCCAGAAGAGCATAACCAAGCTCAAGGCGGATCATGTCGATGGAAAGCGTCCGGCCAATGGGATCCTCAGCAACGGGGGCAGGGGCGGCGGCGGCGGCTACGGAGGCGGCCTTGATTGCCGCTTTGTTCAGGTTGCGTTGTCCTGCTGAATAGGCGCCAAAACCAGCTATGCCAGACAAGATAATAAAGGGAAGAAAAGGCATGCCGGGCACAAGAGCCAGCGCCGCCATTAGCGCGGAACTTAGCCCAAGCGCCGTTGGATAGTCGCTAAGTTGAGCAAACAGGGCTTGATCGGTGGAGCCTTGGGTTGTTGTTTTGGAAACAAGAAGACCCGCCGCAACGGAAACCAACAGCGCAGGAATCTGTGTCACAAGGCCGTCACCAATCGTTAGGCGAACATAGGTGTCGGCGGCCTGAAGAATGGGCATGTCGTGGCGGAACGTGCCGATGGTGATACCGCCGATGGCATTGATGAAGGTGATGACGAGGCCTGCGATGGCATCACCGCGCACGAACTTGGCCGCACCGTCCATCGAGCCGAAGAAGCCCGCTTCATCTTCTAGCTCTTTGCGTCGTTTACGGGCGGAGTCTTCGTCAATAAGGCCAGAGGACAAATCGGCATCGATGGCCATTTGCTTACCGGGCATGGCGTCCAAGGTAAAACGCGCGGCGACCTCGGCAATACGCCCCGACCCCTTGGTGATCACGACAAAGTTGACGATGGTCAGGATCGAAAAAACGATTACGCCGATAATAAAATCGCCGCCCATGACAAGATCGGCAAAAGCGCCGACGACGTGGCCTGCCGCGTCTGTTCCCTCATTGCCGTGGGTGAGGACAAGGCGCGTTGTGCCAAGATTAAGGGAGAGGCGCAAAAGGGTGGAGAGGAGAAGAACGGTCGGAAAGGAACTGAAGTCCAAAGGCTTTCCGATAAACAGGACGGTCATCAAAATCGTGACGGAGAAGGTGATCGAGATCGACAGGCCAATATCAACGACAAAGGGCGGAATGGGCAAAACCAAAACCGTCAGAATGGTCATCAGGCCAGCGGCCAGCCATACTTCGCCACGCTTGAAAAGTCCGTTTAGGAAATCAAGCGATCCGGCCTCGGTTGCCGCGTCTGTCGTTGTGCTGGTTTGTTCGCTCATAGGTTTCTAGGGGGCTTTCTTTACGTCGCGGCCTGTTCGTTTTCGCCTATGGCAGGCGGTACGGCGACTCCCGTTTCACTGTATTGCTTTAGTTTGTTCCGTAACGTGCGGATCGAAATGCCAAGGATGTTGGCCGCGTGCGTGCGGTTGCCAAGGCAATGTTGAAGCGTGTCGATGATAAGGTCGCGCTCAACGTCCGCAACCGTTCTTCCCACTAACGGTGAGCCACCGGTTGCAGCGGGGGGGGCCATCTTGCCTGTGGCGGCTTGCGCGGCCAGCGCGGCCGGAGACGTAACATCGGGGACAAGGCCTTGCCCTGCAATCATGATCGCCTCTGGCTCAATTTGCGAACTGCGCGCCATCAGGACGGCGCGATGCATCGTGTTTTCCAACTCGCGCACATTGCCACGCCACAAATGGGCTTGCAGCCGTCCCAAAGCGCCCTCCGATAGCTCACGGTTGGGAAGGCCATTGGCCGTTGCGTACTTTTTGGCGAAGTAGGAGGCCAGCGGCGCAATATCGGAAGGGCGGTCGCGCAGGGCGGGCATAGGCACGTTCACGACGTTTAGGCGATAGTAAAGGTCTTCGCGAAAACGTTTGGCGCGGACTTCGTCCTCGAGGTTGCGGTTAGAGGTCGCGATCAGGCGAATGTCAATCTTGACAGGGGAGGAGCCGCCGACGCGGTCAATCTCGCGCTCTTGAATGGCGCGGAGCAGTTTGGCTTGCAGGCGCAAATCCATCTCGCTGATTTCATCAAGAAGGAGCGTGCCGCCGTTCGCTTCTTCAAACTTGCCGATGCGCCGCGCGACCGCGCCCGTAAACGCGCCTTTTTCATGGCCGAACAATTCGGATTCCAGAAGGTTTTCAGGAATCGCGGCGCAGTTCAGGGACACGAAGTTGGCATTGGCGCGGCGACTTTTGCGATGGACAAAACGCGCCATCACTTCTTTGCCCGTACCGGATTCACCCGTAATAAAAACCGAAGCATCGCTGGCCGCGATGCGTTCCGCCATCTCAAGGATGGGCGTCATGATGGGATCTTGCGCGATAAAGGTCGCGTCTTCTTCGGCCACGGCTTGCAAGACGGCGGCGATTAGCTCGGCATCGGGGGGAAGGGGAATGTATTCTTTTGCGCCAGCGCGAATGGCCCTGACGGCTGCGCCTGCGTCCGTGCCAATGCCGCAAGCGACGACGGGGACGTTGATCCGCTCTGATCGCAAACTTTCGATCAGACGGCCAATCTCCATCTCAACATCGCACATGACAAGGTCGGCCCCTTGGCCGTTTCGCAAAGCGTTCAAAGCGCCATCGACGCTTTCGATATGCGAAACCTTCGCGCCGCGCTGACTGGCGAGGCGTCCGGCGGTTGATATATGTCCTTGTAAATGGCCTACGATCAAAAGTCTCATGGCGTCCTACCGTTGTTGAAAATTATGACGTGCGTTCTGCCTTGATGATTTCCGTCATCGTGATCCCAAGGCGGTCTTCGACCACAACAACCTCGCCGCGTGCGACAAGGCGATTGTTGACATAGATATCGATGGCTTCGCCAACTTTGCGGTCCAGCTCGATCACCGCGCCGCGCCCCAGTTTTAAAAGGCTGCTGACAGGCATGGTGGCTTTGCCCAAAACGGCGGCGACTTCGACAGGAATGCCGTAAACGGCTTCCAGATCGGTAATGGTCGCCATCGCGCCATCCTTGGGAGCTTCACCGGCGGAAGGCTCTAATTCAGAGAGGGTCAAGCTTTCATCGGTCATTTCTGTTCTCCAAGGTCAGGCTGTTGGGGTTGTGGGGGGAGCGCTTCTTGCTCACTTTTTTCTTGTATAGCGGTGGGGGCCGTCTCAACGGGCGGCCGTTCTGCTTGTATTGGTGGGGGCGCGGTCTCTGTTGTCGTTTCAAGCGAGGCGGGTTCAAGTGTTTGAACCTCGTCCATCACGCGGTCAATATCTTGCCACAGCGCTCTGATGTCGCGCTCAATGCCGCCATCTGCCCATTCGACGCGGCATTCGGATGGACCAAGATCCGGATCGCCAAGAATAACAAGCTTACCAGCATACGCTGCGCTTTCCGCAATGGCGTTAATGCGTGTTTTGGCATCGTCAAACTGGGCTTCGTTGACGCGGAAAACCAAACGAGGTTCGTGGCTCATTTCCGTGACGATTTTGGCAACAATGGACTCGACCTCCTCCAGCCCATGGCGGGCGACAAAGGTAGGCATAATTTTGCGGGCGATGACAAGCGCGATTTCCTGTAACTGGGCCAGTTGGCGCTGCCACTCGCCAAGGCTTTCGGTAATCAAATGGCTGGTGTTTTGGTCGATTTTGGAAAGCAGCGTGTTCATATATTGCTGCTGGTCTTCGGCCATCGTTTTTTGCCCCTCGCTAAAGCCTTTTTCATAGGCTCCCTTCTGGGCGGCTTCCAACTGTTCTTGAGAGAAAGTCTGCTTTGTTTTTTGTCGTTCAGGCGCACAGCAGCCCGCTTCATTATCGAAGGTAAGGTCGAAAAGGTATTTGCGCACTTGGGTGCTGGCCGCTTCTGCTGTTTGTGTTGACATCGACTTCTTCTGTATCCTTTTTAGTAGACCAGTTCATCCTCGCCGTTGTCCTTGGCGATTGTAATTTCGCCACGTGCCGCCAGATCCTTGGCCGCCGTGACAATGCTTGTTTGCGCTTCCTCGACATCGCGCAGGCGCGTGGGGCCCAGAGCAGCAATATCTTCTTTGACCAGCTTGCCTGCGCGTTCGGACATGTTGGAAAAGAAAAGGTCCTTAAGCGCTTCCGAAGCACCCTTAAGCGCGATGGGAAGCTTGCTTTTATCGACAGTGCGCATAACGCTTTGAATGGCTTTGCTGTCCAGTTTAAGCAGATCTTCAAAGGTGAACATCAAGCTTTTGATTTTCTCGGCGGAGTCGCGGTTTCTCTCTTCCAACGAGGTAATAAATTTTGATTCACTCGCGCGGTCAAGGTTGTTAAAAATCTCGGCCATCGCTTCGTGCGGATCGCGGCGGTTGGTACGGGCCAGATTGCTCATAAACTCATTGCGAAGCGTGCGCTCAATATCGTCAAGCACGTCCTTTTGCACCGACTCCATGCGCAGCATACGCATCACGACTTCCATCGCAAAGCTTTCCGGCAGTTGCGAGAGGACTCGCGCCGCATGATCGGGTTTGATTTTAGAGACGACCACGGCGACCGTTTGCGGGTATTCGTTTTTCAAAAAGTTGGCCAAGACAAGCTCATTCACGTTGGCCAGTTTATCCCACATGGTGCGTCCCGCAGGGCCGCGAATATCCTCCATGATGTTATCGACGCGCCCTTTATCCAAAACCTTCATCAAAAGGCGTTCCGTGGATTCAAACGTGCCGACCAAAGACCCTGTTGACGACATTTGTTCGACGAACTCGACAAAGAGTTTTTCCACAAGGCTAGAGCTGACATTGCCAAGATTGGCCATGACTTGGGAAAGCTCTTTTATTTCCTCATCATTCATGTGAGAGAAAACGCGCGCGGCGTAGTCTTCCCCCAAGGAGAGGATCAAAATAGCGGCCTTTTCCGAACCGGAAAGGCTTCTTACATCTTCACGAACGCGAACGCCTGCCATCTTTTAGGTTCCTTAGCGGCTTTCTTGATAAATCCAGTTACGCAAAATGGACACGGCCTCTTCCGGATGCTTGTCCACAATTTCCCCGACCTTTCTGAGCGAGGACGCTTTGACGCGGCCTTCAACGCGAGAAATATCGATCATTTTCTCAATCTCGCTATCCTCTTGTCCTTCGTCTTGAAGGCTTTGGGTAAAGGAACCTTGCGAGGGGGGGGCGAGTTGAGCCGTCGCCCCGCTGTTCGACGCTAGATAGCGGTTGTCTCCGCCCAAATTACCGGCTGACTCAAAGAGGCGTTTGAGGATAGGGCGAACGACCAGCAAAACAACCATCAAGCCGATAAAGGCAAGAAGCAAGGTTTCGGCTATGCGTAGCAAGTCCAGTTTGGGCATCCCCATGATCAGATCGGAAGAGGCAGCATCCGTTTCTCCCCCTTCTGCTTGGACGAAAGGCATATTGGCGACCTCAACCGTATCGCCGCGTGTCGCGTCAAAATTGACGGCAGAGCGCACCAACGCCTTAATCTGGTCAAGCTCTTCTGTGGTGCGGGGTTGATAGGATTTTTTCCCGTCGGCTGCCGTGGTTGTATTGCCGTCGACGACGACAGCGACGGACAAGCGTTTAACTTGTCCTGTTTCACGCACTTGTGAACGAACGGTTTTGTTAATCTCATAGTTGATGGTTTCTTCGGCGCGGTTTGTCTTGTTCGCGCCTTCACCGCCGCCTGCCGCTTGGCCTCCGGGCATGTTGTTGGTGACGGACACGCTGCCCGAGCCCCCATCGGAAGCGCTGGAATCTTCGGTTGTACTTTGCTGCGAGCGAACGACCTGACTTTCCGGATCAAAGATTTCCGAGCTTGTCGTGATGCGGTCGAAGTCAAGATCGGCAGAGACTTGGGCGCGCACTTTACCAAAGCCAAGAGTCTGTGACAAAAGATCCTCAATCTTACGCGCTTGTGCTTGCTCAAAGTGAGAGCGCATCTCGTCCTGATTGTCCGATCCTGTTCCTGTGCCTGCCGAATTATCCGAAGGCCGCGCCAGCAGGTTTCCCTTATCATCCACGATAGAAATCTGGTTGGGTTGTAGTTGAGGCACGGCGGCCGCGATAAGGTGTTGGATAGACGATATTTGTTCCCGCGCTAAAGCCGCGCCGCCGCGTGTTTTCAAAAAGACGCTGGCGGTGGCGGTTTGCGTGCCGTGGCTAAAAAGTTCACGTTGAGGAAGAACCAGATGAACGCGCGCGCTTTGGATGGATCCCATGGTGCTGATGGTACGCGCCAACTCGCCTTCCAACGCCCGCAGATGATTGATGTTCTGCACAAAGCTTGTCGTGCCAAAGCCTTCTTTTTGGTCAAAAATCTCATAACCAATCGAGCCGCCCTTGGGCAGGCCTTCGGCGGCCATCATCATGCGGATCTTGCCGACTTGCTCGCCTGGGACGCGGATCACGCCGCCATTGGGGGCCACTTCGTAGGGGATCTTCATCGCGTCTAGTTTTTGAGAAATGGCGCCAGCGTCCTGTGTATCCAGTTCCGTATAAAGGAGCGCCATGGGTGAGGAGGAAATGCGTGAGGTGATAAAGCCAAAAAAGCCAAGAAGGCTAAATGCGACAAGCGCGATGGCTCCCAATCGCATGGGGCCAAGATTACGTAAGGTCTGGATAAAGGCGTTCACGTCGAGGCGACTCCTTGAGCGAAAAAACGTAGAATCACGATGGAAGATCGTGCCCAGATTGGGTACTTGCTTTTTTTAAGGTTAACAAGGCTTAACCCTGCAAAAGTAAAAATTTTATTAAGAAAGTGGGCAATTATTGCCTATTTGCCTCACTTTGTATCGATAGCGAAATATAAGCTCTTTCATAGTGTGGACATATGAAACTATATCTATCGGAAATGTGGTGGTATGAAGAGTTATCAAACGCACGATCATTGAAAGGAATATCTTATGACGTTGGAGCTAGATGAAGTGGCTTTTAAAAATTTGTGTCTTATGGACACTTCGCCAACCCAATTTGCTATATCGGTTTTTCAGGAGGGATCGGAGATGATTCCTCAGGAGGAATTGGGTGAACCAGAATTCTTTAATCCTGTGAGTGCAGTGGAATATCTCAGTGAGATTATGGAGATAAAAGAAACGTGGGACAATGTTTGTGGTGGAGAACGTACAAACGCACAAGAAGCTTATGATTTTATTCTTGATCACCGTTTGGCGATGATGGAGAAAATTCAAGAAGATGAAGCCGTTAAACCTTTATTGCATATGATGGACTCTTTGACCGAGCTTATTGAAAAAGGCGAGGCATCTGTTTATTTTTCCGAAAAGAGGTTTCAAAAAATCGGATTTCAGGACGGTTTTGACGAACTACGTTCCGTGGTGGACGAGAAACTGAGTTGCATTGATCGTGCCTGTGATTCTATCGTCAGGGACTTGAAGAAAGAGAAGGGGTTTGTTTTAGATAAAAAAGATCCGCGTCTTTTGCTTTTGGCAACGATTCATAAACCAGTCGCGGCCGCTTTGTCTTATAGCAACCTCGCACGCAGAACAATAATCAAGCGTAGTGTCAAATCGTCAGAAACGTTGACGGCTGGCTGAATTCTCTAAAAAGCGAAAAAAAGAAAAAGGATGTTGTCTTTCGGGGCAACATCCTTTTCTTTTGCCCCTTTTCTCTTTGGCGTATTATGCTTTATAGTTAGACAAAATTATTTCCCAAAAAAACGGGATTCCCGCTTAGCCCTTTCGCCCACCGCAAGAGCGGCGGGACGAGGGCGCGGGAATGACGAGTTTTGTGTTTAATTTTAACCCATCAGCGTCACCCCCGCGAAAGCGGGGGTCCCGTTTCATTTTTTCTATCTCTTGGAAATCATTTGGTCTGACAATAATGTCTGTGAAAATCCATAACCAGAGGGACGTATGACAATCTCTATCGGGCTTGATATCGGCGGCACAAAAATCGCGGGCGCGGCGTTTGACTCGCATGGCGCGATGATCTGCCAGCAAAGCGTTCCCACTCCCAAAGACTACGACGCCTTCATCAAAGCGTGTGCGAGTGTCGTGGCGGGGGTTGAGCTGCGCTCAGCGCCTGTGGAGCGTTTTGGCGTTTGCATCGCGGGCATGATCGATCAGGCGCAGGGCGCCTTTTTCTCGGTGGGTATTTCCTGTGCGCGTGAAAAAGCGTTTCGCGATGACCTCGCCGCCGCGACAGAGCAAGAGGTGCGGATCGCGAACGATGCTGACAGCATGGCGCTTGCCGAAGCGATTGACGGCGCGGGCAAAGGCTATTCCACCGTTCTGGGTTTGATTATTGGCACAGGGATCGGCTCTGGCTTTGTCGTGAACCAAAAGATTGTGTCCGGCCCGAATGGCTTGGTGGGCGAGGTTGGCCATCTGCCCTTGCCTTACCGCGAAGAATCCGACGGCGTGCCGATTGAATGCGGGTGCGGGCAGGTGGGCTGCATCGAAACGACGGTGGCGGGCAGCGCCTTGATGCGCCTTTATGCCGCGATGACGGGCAAGAAGGCCGACAATCCGCAGATTGCCACACTGGCAAGGTCAGGCGATGAGGCGACGCTGGCTGTCCTTGATCATTATTATGAGATGCTGGCCAAAGCGATGGTGACGGTCATCCACGCCTATGATCCCCATATCATCGTGGTGAGCGGTGGGCTGAACGGCATGCCCGATCTTTATAAGAAGGTTCCGCAAAAGTGGGGGAAGTACTGCATTGCGAAGAATCCTAAGACGCTTTTTGTTCCTGCCGTCCATGGCCCCGTCGCTGGCCTTCGCGGCGCGGCAGGGCTGTGGGGGTAATACTTTTCGGTCAGGGTTACACACGTACTAATTTTAAGAGCGGCTCAAACGCATACATGGCTGGGCGTCTGCCAGATGCCTCCTCTAATGTTATGAGCAGTTTGTTATCAATTAATATGCGTGTGAATTTTGCCGCCGTAGATTCAGGGATTCCGCTCATACCCGTAAATTTATTGTTTCTAAAGTAAGGGTTTGTGAAAACAAAATCCAGCGCCCTCAAATGCCAGCGTGTTCCGAGTTTCTCTTCAAAGACAGTTTTCATGTTTTCATACAAGCCGGATATGTCTTCGGCAATTTTTAGGTTCCGCACGGCTTGATTCTCCAAAACACCCAAAAAAAACACGCACCATTCCGTCCACGTGCCTTTTTCAGACACCTCTTTGAGCCTGTCTACATACAGGGCTTTGTTTTCTTCCAAATAACTGCTGACGTAAAAATGGGGAGCAGAGATAACACCAGCTTTCCAAAGCATGAGTGTAATAATCATGCGGCCCAAACGACCGTTTCCATCCTTAAAGGGATGCAAAGCTTCAAACTCGACGTGCGCGAGAGCGGTCTTAATTAGTATTTGCTCGTTGCCCTCTGCGATATAGAGGCTAAGTTGTTGCATCCCATCCGTCAACTTTTCAGGGCTTATAGGGACAAATAAAACATTTCTTTTTGTCCTATCAACAACGTAATTTTGCTCATTTTTATATTGTCCGGGAGACTTTCCCGCGCCACGCCCATAGGAAAGCAATTTGCTGTGCAATCCACGAACAAGCCATTCTGAAATGTTATGACCGTCTTCCATTGATTGCTGTGCGGCACGCAAGGCGCGTTGATACATAATTGTCTCAACCACTTCCGTGCGTACGTTGGCAGGGTTTTCATTCTCTTCGGTATAGTCTGCTTCATACTTTAAAATTTCATCCATTGTGCTTACCGTTCCTTCCATACGTGAGGAGATAACGGCTTCCTGATTGCGCAATGGCGCGAGTAAAAACTCACTATTATGCATGTTTTTAAGCATCTGATCGAAACGCGCAATTGCAGCCACGGCGCGCCCCAGCGGCTCGACAAGCTTTCCGTAATCAAGGGAAGCTGGCGGAAACATATCGTAATGATAGTGAACAGCCTTTTCGAAATTTAACTCTGAGATTGGTATAGCCATATATGCCACAAAACCCTTTCTTCGCCTTCTAAGGTGTTAATATGTAACAATATCTTTGACGCTCATTTTTCTGAAGTTTAGAGGGGCAAATCACCTTGAGCCGCATAATAGAGCATCAAAATAGCTTGTCTGTCAATTTTCTTGATTTCTGAGAGTCAAAACACTTTGGCTGAATTTGTTTATTTACGTCTATTACTTTCAAGACCATTTTTGTGCCTATAAACCCGCCTTAAAAGGTCGTTTAAGGCGTGTTTCCGATAATAGGGGTGAAATGTTCATTTATAATGCCTCTCACGGCGCTTAGGATGAGCGTGGGTGCGTTATTTCGACTCCTCGGCCACATACCCTGCCAAAAAATCTATTAACGCGCTCTAGGCTCATTTAAATCGATTTTCCCTAACGCCCTTTTACAGGGTCGCCGTTGCCGCTTGAAGCCACTTGCCTGAAGCCTCGTCCAACTGCGGGCGCAGGGCCTTGGCCACGCGGGCGTGATAGGCGTTCAGCCATGCCGTCTCCTTTGGCGAAAGCATGTCGAGAGCGATGGCGCGGCGGTCGAACGGCGCAAGCGTCAAAGGCTCAAACCCCAGCATCTTCATCTCAGGGTTGCTGATCTCAAACAGCTCGATCACATATTGCAGGTTCTCAAGACGGATGCCGTAGTGCTTGGCTTTGTAATATCCCGGCTCGTTCGATAGCACCATATTGGGGGCGAGCGCCGTCGTCCCGCGCCGCGAGAGGCTTTGCGGCCCTTCATGCACGCCAAGATAGCTGCCGACGCCGTGACCCGTCCCGTGGCCATAGTCAAGGCCGACCTCCCACAGATATTGCCGCGCCAAAACGTCCAGCTCAGCGCCGCTTGTACCTTCGGGAAAGCGGATGGAGGCCATGGCGATATGCCCCTTCAGCACGCGGGTATAGCGATCACGCATTTCCGGCGTTACCTCGCCAATGGGAATGGTGCGCGTCACGTCCGTCGTGCCGTCCAGATATTGCGCCCCGCTATCCAGCAAAAGGAAGCTGCCCTGATCCAGCGTGCAGCATGTTTCTTTCTGGGCGCGGTAATGCACAATCGCGCCGTTCGGCCCCGATCCCGCGATGGTGGCAAAGCTTGCGCCGCGATACAGCGTGCCGCTGGCGCGAAACGCGGTCAGCTTTTCTTCGACATCGATTTCGGTGAGGCCGCCTTGCGGCGCGTTTTGATCCAGCCATGCCAGCAATTTGACAAGAGCCGCGCCGTCACGCCTGTGCGCGGCGCGCATGCCGTCGATCTCGGTGTTGTTTTTGCACGCGCGGGGCAGGATGCAGGGATCGCTTCCTTGCACCAGCGTTGCGCCCGCTTCGCGCAGCAAAGCGATGGTCGCGTGCGAGGTTTCATCGGGATCGACAAGAACCCGCGCTTTGGCCTCGCCAAGGCGGCGCAGAGCGGCGGGGAAATCGTCTTGTGCATGGCGCGTGATTTCAGCGCCCAAGGTTCGATCAAGGCTATGCGCGACTTTGCGCGGCTCCACAAACCATTCGGCACTGCCATCTGCGCGAAGAATAGCGGTGCTGAGCGGCAGCGGCGTATAGGGAACGTCCCCGCCACGCACGTTAAGAAGCCACGCGACAGAGGCAGGATCGGTGATCACGGCGGCGTTCAGGTTTTTCTTTTGCAGCTCATCGCCCAGCTCATGCCGCTTCACGGTAGAGGCCTTGCCGGCATAGGTCGTGTCATGCGCCACAATCGGCTCGCACGGCGCGAGCGGCCTGTCTTGCCACAGCGCATCGATGGGGTTTTCCTGAACGGGCTTAAGCCGCGCGCCCCGTTTCAGGGCGGCGGCCTCTAGCCGCTCAATCTGCTTGGTGGAATGAAGTGTGGGGTCAAAGCCCAACGTCATCTGCGAGAGAAGGTTTTCTTCCATCCACGCGCCAAGCGTTTTGTTGGCGACATCGATAGGCGTATAAAGGCCCACCGGAAGCTGTTTCTGTGCTTGCAGGGTATAGCGGCTGTCCGTGAAAAAGGCGGCGCGATCCATCAGCACGATGACAAACGCGGAGGAGCCCGTGAAGCCCGTCAGGAACTTGATGCGCTCGGCATAGGGCGCGACGTATTCGTTTTGGTATTCGTCCGACATCGGCACAAGAAAGCCGTCCAGTCCTTGCGTTTTCAGGGACGTGCGAAGCGCCTGCAAACGATCATGAAAGGGCGAGGCGAGGGGAGCGAGGGGGGCAAGATGAGTCATGCCCCAATTTTGATCACATCGGGTGCGTTAGCGCAAGCCTACCGTTATCATTCTTCTCAACCGTCGTCATCTGCACACCAACGACGTCATCCCGCACCCCAGTCGTCATCCCCGCGAAGGCGGGGATCCAGTGCCGCGCGTCTGCGCGGCATATAAGTCAAAAACAAAAGAAGGCTTTCTCGCCTACCATTTATCTTTATGCGCTCGCTATCGCTCGCAGCTGGATCCCCGCCTTCGCGGGGATGACAGCGTGGGTTAAATTCAAACATAAGTCTTATCACAAGAGTGGGGATGACGAAGGGGAGGATTAGGAAAGGGAAGTCAGCACAAGCACAGACCACTCGCCTAGCTTTTGATGGTCGGTCAGAGTCAAACCTTGCGCCAGATGCGCGGCGATGACGGCGTCAGCTTGTGTGTTCAAAAGGCCAGAGAGGATGGCGTGGCCCCCAACCTTTAAATGGTTTTTCAAATCGCCCGCCATGGCACACAACGGATCGGCAAAGATGTTGGCCATGATCAAATCATACGGTGCGCCCTGCGCCACAAGCGGCGGGGCATAGCCCATGCCGACGATAAAGGTTGTGCGCTCTGCCACGCCGTTGATCGCGGCGTTTTCATTCGCGATGGTGACGGACAGCTCATCCATATCGACGCCCAGCGCAATGCCGCTGTCCACGGTCTTGGCAAACGCCATCGCCAAAATGCCAGAGCCGCAGCCCATATCCAGCATGCTGTGGGGTTGAGGAATCGTGCTGTCCTTCAACAGGCGATCCAGCGCCTCTAGGCAGCCGCGTGTGGTGGGATGCTCACCCGTGCCAAAGGCCGAGGTCGCGTCGATCTGCAAGGCCGCGCTGAAATCCGTTATTTTGTCGCGGTGCGCTGCGCCATAAACCGTCCATCGCGCGATGGGAAGCGGCGGAAAATCCTGTGCCACCTTTTTAAGCCAATCCAGATTGCCAACGGGCGCGATGGTATAGGACGGCGCATTGTCCATCCCGTGCAAGCGTTCCTCAACCCACGCGGGCGCAGGCTCACCGTCCAGCAGTGCCTCAACCTGCGCGGCGGCGCAGCGCGGCGGGGACAGAATGCTGATGGCTAGCGCGTCGTCTTCAAACAGAGCCTCCACCGCCTCGATCTGATCGGGGCGGCAGGTGAGGGTAAGGGTGTAAAGGTCGGGGTCAGTGATCATGCGAAAGCCTATAGCACAAGCTTCCCCTGCTTGCCAAAAGAATGCGCATTGTGCCTTTTATATTTGCGCCCGCGTCCATTCTTCAACGGCAGAGGAGAAATCCAGCTGATACGCGGGAATGCCCAGCGAGAGGCCATGCCTTATTCAACTTCATCTGGCAGCCTGTAACTGGTGCTGCGTCCACCGCCTGAGTTTTGAATAAAGACGCTTCGTTCCTTTAAGTCCTGAATGTCTCTTAGCGCCGTATCATTCGAACATTTGGCAAGTTTGGCATACTTAGAGGTATTCATGAATCCTTTGAAATCGTTCTCAAGCATCCGATTGATGACAAGGCGCTGACGCTCGTTGACGGGGTTTTGATTGATTCTAACCCAAAGACGCGACTTAAAGAGAACAGTGCCTAGGGTCGTATCAGCATTCGCAAGCGCACGCCCTAGACAAGTCAAAAACCAACTAAGCCAGCCCGTTATATCCGCTGTGCTGCGTTGCTGTTTTTCAAGCTGTGCGTAATAATTCTTGCGCTCAGCTTCAATTTGAGAAGACAGACTGTAGAAGCGATCTGGCGTTCCATCGGCGCGCGCAAGCGCCATATCGCCAATAGCTCTGGCAATGCGGCCATTCCCGTCCTCAAACGGATGGAGCGTGACAAACCACAGATGCGCAATACCCGCCTTCAAAACCGGATCAATATCGTGGCCGCTGTCAAACCACGCTAGAAACGCTTTCATTTCCTTGTTTAGCCGATCTGCTCTTGGTGCTTCGAAATGAATTTTTTCTCGGCCTATCGGGCCAGAGACAACCTGCATCGGCCCTGCTTCTTTTGTGCGCCAGCTGCCAGCCGTGATTTTGTGCATGCCGCTTCGTCCTGTCGGAAACAAGGCCGCGTGCCAATCGAATAAACGATCCTTCGTCAAAGGCTTTGAAAAGTTTTGCGTGGCATCCAGCATCATCTCGACAATGCCTTCCACACTGCGACTAGCCGGAACAAGACCCGCGATGTCGATCCCTAACCTACGCGCAATGGAGGAACGAACTTCTTCTGGGTTAAGTGTTTGGCCTTCAATAGCCGATGATTTTACCGTGTCATTCGTCAACGTGTTAAGGCTGGCTTCTCGCTTGAGAGCAAAACCCAGCCCCTCCATCCGTCCAAGCAAAAGTCCTTGGCGATGGCGCACATCCGCTAACTTGGAAGCAAGAGCCTGAGCATCCCACGTAAATTTCGGCCAGTCTTGATGTTCGTGTATCCACATAGATCATGTCCTGTTTTTACAAGGGATGGGTTATTCACCGCATTATTTAAGGTGATTATAGACCCTATTTACCGCAAAATCAAGATAATTCGCCGCAATATATGCGGTGAATAAACGGTCTAATCACCGCACGGTCCAAAACGCCTGTGGCGTTTTGTGCTGGGGCGTCACCGCCTCAACCTTCGTCGCAACAAGAGCCATGCTGGCGATCACAGCCTTGTCGCTAAGAGACACTTCGATAATGATCCCGCGATAGGTCATGGTGGGTAGGGCCTTAGAATAATACCAAACTGCGCATGAAACGACTCGTTGAGTAAGAAACCAAACGGGATTCCCGCTTGCGCGGGAATGACGGGGTTTGTGTTTAACTTGAAACCTCTATCGTCATCCCCGCGAAAGCGGGGATCCAGTTTTCTTTTTTCTTTACGCGTCGGTTCATAAGCTCGTTGGTATAAGTGGCGGGGCAGAGGTAACCGGCGCGACAAATGCTATCTATGGATATCATTGTTGAAGTGTTTATTATTTTTTCCATGGTCAACGATTCCATTCTTGTATCCGGAAATATTATTGCTGTCCGTTGTTATGTTTTGGGAACCGGGGCCAATATAAATTGCGGTGGAGCCTGTTGGTACGGAGTTAGCAGAAACGGAACCCTTGAGAACTTCAACAACCTTGATTTTACAATCACTGTTGTTTTTGAGCGCTGCAGGCAAATCCTTTTGTGCAAGGCCTTCATAGGTCGTATCTGCATAACCGGCAGATACAGAAGTCCCCATATCCGCAAGTTTCTTTGCAAGTTTGGATAATTCGGCTTTTATGTTTGCTTTAGCGTCAATATTTGCGTTCTTCCCAACTGTTGGCACTATGCCACAGATTTTATCAGCGGCATTAGTTATGACCTCTAGTTCGCTGACATTACTTGCTTGCGCAGCAAGAGGCGCTGTGCATACGAAAATTCCGATGAACAGAATCACTTTCAAGATGTTTCTACCAACCATAACCAAGTCCTCCTTAAACATTTTTTCTCATGCCTACCAGTCGATATACAACCACAACGCCACACCTATTGGCTTTGTGGCTCTTGACCGAGTCAACAGCTACCATAACTTTTAGAGAGTTTCGGCTCATAGTCAAATCGGATAATTTCCATTGTGCCTCGTCATTGCGAGGAGCGGACGCGACGAAGCAATCCAGCGCCGAGCGTCTGCGAGGCGTATGACTCTTTTGCGCGGCAGACGCCGCGCAGCTGGATTGCCACGTCGGCCTTACGGCCTCCTCGCAATGACGGGTGGAGGGCAATCGGGCGACGTTTATAGGGGGGGGATTGATGTCGTCCGCTTCGCGGCCTCCATCGCGTCTTCGCCATGACCCTTTATTTTTGTGTGGGCGCGTACACGTTCGCGCCCACCTTATTGACTGGCTTGTCGTCGAACCCCCTTGGGGGTTCGAATCCTGCGGTCTGTTTATGCTATGCAGGGGCAATTGCCCCTGCATAGCATAAATGGCGGAGAGGGGGGGATTCGAACCCCCGGTACGTTTACACGCACAACGGTTTTCGAGACCGTCGCATTCAACCGCTCTGCCACCTCTCCGTATTCATCATTCAACAGCGGGGTTGATCGCGGTTGAACCTTATCTTTTTCACGCGCCTTCGCGCGTGGGTGTCCTTCTCAATCCCTCCCGCAAGGGGAGGGTGATTTAATTCGTCCGCTACTTCCGTATAGAATAAAAGACACCTGCGGTTCTGGAGTCTTTAATTCCTTTTCATGTGCAGCTGGTCTCTTATACCAACGAGCGTATGAACTGACGCGTAAAGAAAAAAGAAAACGGGATCCCCGCTTTCGCGGGGATGACGATAAAGGGTTAAATTAAAATACAAATCCTGTCATTCCCGCGCCCTCGTCCCGCCGCCCTTGCGGCGGGCGAAAGGACAAAGCGGGAATCCCGTTTGGTTTCTTACTCAACGAGTCGTTTCATGCGCAGTTGGTCTCTTACATCAACCCATTAAGCTTGGCAATTAAAGAGTGAAGGGGGCGGGAAACAACGTTAACGCCCCGTTTCCTTCCCCTTTTTGTCCAAAACATAGCGCAACTTGGTTAGCGCCGTGCGTTGTAGAACCGATTGGGGCATAGAGGCGGGGCCTTGGATCACGACTTCCGTGCCGGTCTGGGCGTCAACCGCCGTCACCTTCATAATCGCCCCAATCTGGGTATATTCGAAAAGCACTTCCATGGGTGGAGGATAGGGGGTCGCGTTCTTTGTTGCAAGATGACTTGAAATGCGTCTCTAACAGGGGCAAAGTGAGTCTTCTTATTATTTAAAGGGGGATACGTTATGGCACTGAACGAAGTTTTGACCGAGCGGCGGGGGCAGGCTCTTATTATAACCTTTAACCGCCCCGATCATGCCAACGCGCTGACGATGGATATGGCGCAGCAGCTCTTCACGATTTTAAAGAACGCCACCACGGATCACAGCGTCCGCGCTGTTATGTTGCGCGGCGCGGCCGACAACTACATGGACGGCCTTGATATGAGTTTTTACAAGGAGAACATGAGCGATGCCTTGGACAAGGCTAATCAGTTGATCCTCCCCTATCACTCGGCAATCCGTGAGCTTCATGTGATGGACAAGCCCGTTCTCTCCGTGATCGATGGCTATGTGACGGGGACGGGGTTCAGCTTTATGTTGGCATCCGATCTGGTGATTTCTTCGAAAAGAGCGCGGTTTAACACGCGCTTTGCCGAATACGCCTTGACCCCGGATGGCGGCGTCTCGTTCTTCCTTGCGCGCAAGCTGGGCATCACCCGTGCGGTTGAGATTATGATGCTGTGCGAGGAGTTCAATGCCGACCGTGCCGAGCGCCTTCGCATCGTCAACAAAGTCGTCGAAGACGCTGATTTGCATGAGCAGGCGTTGGTATGGCTGGATCACCTTGTCGCGGGGCCAACCAAGGCCTATGGCGCGATCAAAAAGCTGGCGAGCCGCGCGTTTGAGCAGGATTTGAACTCTCACTTGGGTCTTGAGCATTCCTATTTCGGCGCAAGCTCACGCAGCTTCGACTTCCGCGAGGCCGTCCGTGCCGATATCGAAGGCCGCGAACCACGATTCACGGGGACGTGATGCGGGGCGATGCACCTTTGCCGATGAAAATAGTTTCATCGGCGGTTTTGTTGCAAATAAATCCTTTTTTAACTATGATTATTAACGGCTTATCAACCCTATAGCGATAGGCTGTTGGTGTGGATTAGAGCGCTATTCTTTTTTTAGGAAAGGATGTAGAATGAGCATCGCGCACGCAGATAATTTTCAAGAGGCTAAAGCGATGTCTTTGTTCAATCCATTTAACTTGTTTGGAAAACGGCGAGAGAACTTACCCGAGGATATAGCGGAAGTGAATGCTTTGCCAATGCCTGAAAGCTACAGAAAGGAGCTGCTTAAGCGCTATCGTAAGATTGATGAGCGGGTGGAAAAAGAGTCTGCGGCGGCACATGATCGCTTTTTGAGAAAACTTATAGCTGATACAAACAGAAGGAGAGGCCTTAATAATCCAGCCCCCTGATGTTCATTCAGAAAAAGATATAAGCCACCTCAATTAAGCAGGTGGCTTTTTCTTCGGAAAATAAGCAAGAAAACGGCTTCAATTAATCAATAAATAACCCAGTTCATATTATACTGCTTCCATATTGGGAGGATACCACATGACCATTCGTTCTATTCCAGACGATCTTTACAATAAAATTGTTTTGACTTTTTTATCTAAGAATAGAGCCCAAAATGGAGCCGCTCGCTTTGCAATGGATCGTTTCATTGCGGATGTTAGTGGCAAGATTCCTAATGGCAGTATGTCACATGATACAGCGCATGCTATTTTAGATGATAGATGGAGCGTTAGCGCCTACATAAAAGAAACGACACGACAGCGGAAAATTGAGGCCAATAAAAAATCCCAAAATAAAAAGAAGGAACAGAAGAGCTTATTGACCGGCTGGCAGCAGAAAATAAAGAAAGAATTTAGTCGGCACGGCATTCCTACCGATGATTTTGAACCGCAGACGCTAAGAGCAAGCCCCTACATAAAATACATAGCCTTTAGAATGATGGCGGCTGGTTCTTTCAAAACGCTTGTTATGACAGGTGTAGCCATCGCCTTTCTTGTCAATGTTGCTGCGAGCGAGGCCGTAAAGATCATAGATTACTATGGGGAAAAGGCCATTGCGCTTTGGAAAAACAGGCGTCAATCACCGCCTTCTTCGCAGAAGATAGAGGCGCAGCCTCAAGACAGAAAAAGCGATCCTTTGCCTTCCCCCCAGACATCCAATGCCCCCGTGTTTTTGGAAAACAACCCTTTTGGGTCTGTTGATACAGGGAAAAACAAAACGATGCTGGACATCTTGGCCTCTGGGCATTCGGTTGTGCTGCCCTTGAAATCCGGAACTGTTTTGCTACGGATGGAGCCACAAACAGAAAAAACGGTTCCTCTAGCGCCCCAGCACCCTAAGCGGCGCGTTGGAAACGGAGTGACCCCTCCGCAGCCGTAAACATTCACCTTTTTCTTGAAGTGGGCGGGCGTGTGGTTTATGACCGCTGTCACAGCAGCATTTACCACAAGGGCCTTATAATGACCGAAGCAACCCAAGACGTGATCTCTACCGACGTGATTATCATTGGCGCGGGGCCGATTGGCCTTTTCGCCGTGTTTGAGCTTGGCCTTTACGACATGAAGTGCCATCTGATCGACATTCTGGATCGCGTGGGCGGCCAGTGCGCTGAGCTTTATCCTGAAAAGCCCATCTACGACATTCCCGCCGTTCCCGTCTGCACGGGCTCGGAGCTGGTTGATAAGCTGATGGAGCAAATCAAGCCCTTTAGCCCCACCTTCCACCTTGGCCAGATGGCCGAGAAGATGGAAAAGACCGCCGAAGGCAAGTGGCGCGTGGTGACGGATAACGGCACGACGCTAGAGGCTCCCGTGGTCGTTCTGGCGGCGGGCGGCGGCTCCTTTGTGCCGAAAAAGATGCCGCTCAAGGGCATTGAGGCGTTTGAGGGCACGTCCGTCTTTTATGCCGTTCGCAAGATGGAAGCCTTCCGCGATAAGACGTTGGTGATCTCTGGCGGCGGCGATTCCGCGCTGGATTGGGCCATTAACCTGCAGCCTGTGGCCAAGCATGTGACCCTTATTCACCGCCGTGACGAGTTCCGCGCCGCGCCTGACTCTGTCAGCAAAATGCGCGCTTTGGTGGCTTCCGGTGCGATGGACCTTAAAATTGCCGCCATCACGGGCGTCAGCGGGCAGGGCGGCCAGATTTCGGGCGTCACCGTTAAGGAAGAGGGCAAGGATCCCGTTGAGATGCCTTGTGATGCCATGCTGGCCTTTTACGGGCTAACCATGAAGCTGGGGCCTGTGGCCGATTTCGGGATAACCTTTGAAAACGAGCTGGTTCCCGTCGATACGGCGACCTTTGAAACTAATTTGCAGGGTGTTTTTGCCATTGGCGACATAAACGTGTATCCTGGTAAAATGAAGTTGATTCTGTCGGGCTTCCATGAGGCGGCGCTGATGGCCAAAAAGGCGTTCCCTTATGTCCATCCTGATCGGCGCTATCGCTTCCAGTACACGACATCATCCAGCAACCTGCACAAGCAGCTGGGTAAAGACGAGTAACTATAAACGAGAGAAAAGAGATGCATATTTTTTGTACGGATATCGAAGGCAAGGCTCACGAACTCCCCGCGACTGAGGAGTGGAGCGTGATGGAGATTATTCGCGAAGGCGGCATTGCCATGCTGGCCCAGTGTGGCGGCTCATGCGCTTGTGCGACGTGCCACGTCTATGTCGATCCTGCGTGGAAGGATAAGATTCCTGCCGCAAGCGAGGAAGAAATCGGCATGCTGGACGGCGCGTTTGAAGTGACAGAGGATTCACGGTTGGCGTGTCAGATTTTCTTCACGAAGGAACTCGACGGCCTGAAAGTTACTCTTGCCAATGGGTCCATGTAATGTTGCTTGACGAGCTTCAACAGCGTTACGGCCTTTATGTTACCGAATTGGTGCGTCAGGCCTTAACGCTGGAGGAATTCAACCGCCTCGAAATTGAAGAGTTAGTGACGTACTTTGAATTGAAGGCTGAGCGTACCTATGAAGAGTACCGCCGCCATCAAGTACAGCCTCACCCCTCCCAAAGCCCAACGGAATCCAAAGACGATTATTTGAATATCTTGCACCGCCGTTGGCAGCAGTCCGAGGAAATGGCGCAGACCGTCCTTTCCGCCGAAAAGGACTATTACGAATCCCATGCCCACGCCCTTGAGGCGTAACGCCCTTAACCCGCCGCTAAGACCCGTTTCCATACCTTACGGGCGTGGCGCGTGTAGTATTTCAAATCAAAGCAGGCCTTCAGCGTTTTGTGATCGACCTTCTTTTGAATGGTCGGGTCGGCCTTGATGCGCTCTTCGAACGAGGCCTGTTTGCCAGATTGAATATCGTCCCAGACCTTCATCGCGGTGCTTTGCACGAGGGCATAGGAATCCTCGCGGCTCATGCCGGCTTGGGTTAGCGCCAGCAAAACGCGCTGCGAGAAATAAAGGCCGCCAAGGGATTCCAGATTGACCTTGATGCGCTCCTTGTAAATCACCATGCCGTCAATAAGGCCGGTGAGGCGGGTGAGGGCGAAGTCGAGGGCAATCGTAGCATCGGGGGCAAAGACGCGCTCCACCGACGAATGCGAGATATCGCGTTCATGCCATAGCGCGACGTTTTCCAGCGCGGGCGTAACCGCTGCGCGAACGATGCGGGCAAGACCCGTCAGGTTTTCGGCCAGAATGGGGTTGCGCTTGTGCGGCATGGCGCTAGAGCCTTTTTGCCCTTTGGCGAAAGGTTCCTCGGCCTCGCGCACTTCGCTGCGTTGCAGGTGGCGCATTTCAATCGCGAAATTCTCAATCGACGCGGCGATGACGCCCATCGTCGCAAAGAACATCGCGTGACGATCACGCGGGATGACCTGCGTTGATATCGGCTCAACCGCCAGACCCATTTTCTTGGCGACGTGCGCTTCGACGCGTGGATCGACCGTAGCAAAGCTCCCCACGGGGCCAGAGATCGCGCAGGTCGCTATTTCTTTTTGCGCGGCGATCATGCGTTTTTTCGCCCGTGCAAAGGCGGCGTAGTGGCTGGCCAGCTTGATGCCGAAGCTGGTCGGCTCGGCATGAATGCCGTGGCTGCGGCCAATTGTCGGGATGTCGATGGTTTCATCCACGCGCTTTTTCAAAGCCGCGATGACGTGGTCAAGCCCTTCGATCAGAAGATCGGCGGCTTGTTTCATTTGAATGGAGAGCGTGGTGTCCAAAATGTCGCTGGAGGTCATGCCTTGATGCACAAAGCGGGCATCGGGGCCGATAGACGCCGCCAGATCGGTCAGGAAGGCCAGCACGTCATGGCGTGTCGTCTTCTCAATCTCATCGATCCGCGCAATGTCCCACTTGCCCTTTTTCCAAACGGCTTTGGCCGCAGAAGCGGGAATCACGCCAAGCTCGGCCTGAGCGTCGCAAGCATGGGCTTCAATCTCAAACCAGATACGGAACCTGTTCTCAGGCTCCCATATCTGCGTCATCTGGTGACGCGCATAACGAGGGATCATGGCCGCTTATTCCGCCGTCGCGGCTGCGCAAAGAGCGCCACCGCCCGCTAAAGGCATGCGGCCAGAGCAAGAGGTGACCTCCCACCCACGCGCGCGCATGCACTCGGCAACCACAAGGCTGGGTTGTTGCTTGCACTCTGCGCTGCTGCCCTTCATTGTGCGAACAATCGCTGTTTCAGCGTAGCGCTGCTTTTCCGGTTGGAATTGTACCAACTCAGGCTGCGGGACGTTGGCAGGGTAAATGCCGCAGGTGCATTGGCTAAGATCGAAATCCAGCTTCCTTTGCGCTTTTTCCAGCGGCATCAGGATATTGGGTTCGCTGATCGGACGCCAGAACTCGGCTGTCGAGACGAAGGTGGAACAAGCGGCAAGAGCCAAAACAGCAAAAAAACCGATAAGAGGACGGCGCATAGAAAAACTCCCTGTTAGATCCTGCCCACTATTGGCGAAAAAACGCCGAATCGCAAGCGCTGAACAACAAAAAACGACATAAGACCCCCTTTTTCTTATGTCGTTTTGCTTAATTTATGGTGAAGAAGGCCGTGGCCTTTAAGGCTTGCCAACGGCACGGGAGATTTCTTGCTGCAAACAATGAGACACCGCATGAAAGCCCGTGTAGGTAAAGACGTTCCAGCCCATCGATTCCTTGGCCGCCAGAAAAAGAACCCCGACGCCGATTGAGAAAAACAGCCAAAGGATCAATAGGCCTACCATGAAAAATGCTTTGGCTATCTTTTTCATTAATGAACTTCATAAGGGTTTGAGGAATAGGTGCGCGTGGAATCTGCCGGAGAGCCGAACGAGAACGCATCGCTGTTATGCCCTGAAGCCTGATCAAAGGAATCTTGGATCATCACGCGCAATTTTACGCGAAAAGCCATGCGGTCTTGCACAGGCTTTGGTAAATCCGTCATTTTTAAAACGCTTTTTTTCAAGAGAGCCATCACGACATCTTCGACGGCGCGGGACATTTCGGCGTCGGTGCGCCGTAATT
This sequence comes from Bdellovibrionales bacterium, assembly GCA_041662785.1. Lineage (NCBI taxonomy): Bacteria > Pseudomonadati > Bdellovibrionota > Bdellovibrionia > Bdellovibrionales > Bdellovibrionales bacterium. Next base: position 27,743 of record JBAZRW010000008.1, read on the forward strand.
CGAATAGAGCTTCTTCAATTTTCTTGGGGTCTTGACCGTTTTGCTCCAGAAAAGAGGTTAGATCCGGATGGTCATAAGGAACCATCTCTGCGCCATGAATGGACTGAACAGAGGCGCGAACAACTTTCCCTGATGTATCGCGGAGGATGAAGGGCATAGGGTTTTCTCTTTAGGGAGCGAGTCGGGACATATCATTCTAACAACATTATCCTTTTCGAGTTCTTAATAATTAGAAAAAAAGAAAAAGGTTTCTTTTTGAAGTCGAAGGCATTAGAAAACGGCTCTTATTTTCCTTATACCATTCAGGAGTGTTCACCATGACCAAAGAATCTTCCGGCGAAGTTTCCAGCGAGCGTCTGCGTTCTTTTATTCTTCGTATTGAAAAGCTTGAAGAATCGAAAGCCGCTGTTATGGAAGATATTAAAGATGTCTATGGCGAGGCTAAAAGTGTAGGGTTTGATATTAAAATCATCCGCAAAATCGTTAGCCTTCGTAAGATGGAAGTTGAAAAGCGTCGCGAAGAAGAGGAATTGTTGGATTTGTACAAATCCGCTTTGGGGATGGAAGTTTAAACAACACAAAGGGCGCAGAAATCATGTCTTTTAAGACGGCAAAACTTCTAAAAGCGCTTTCTTTTGTTTTCTTACTTTCTCCCTTTATGAACCCCGCTTTCGCGCAGGACCAGCAGGGATTCCGTGCGTGGCTAGACCAACTGGCGCCAGAGATGATCGCGCAGGGCATTGCGCCCGCGACCTTGGAAAAGGTTTGGCCGACGCTGACCCTTGATGAAAGCGTGATCGAGCTTGACTGCAAGCAGCCCGAACACAAAGTAACCCTCGCGCAATATCTTAAAAATACGCTGCCCGAGGCGCGGCTTCGCAAGGGGCGTGACTTGTTGGATGAAAATCGTGTGGTCTTGGATGCTGTGGCGGCGCGGTATGGCGTTCCGGCGTCAACGATTGTTGCCCTTTGGGGGATCGAGAGCAGCTTTGGCGATAATCGCGGCGATAATTCCGTGATCAATTCTTTGGCGACGTTGGCCTATGAAGGCCGCCGCGCCGACTTCTTTAAAAAGGAAATGGTTGAGGCTTTGCACATCATGGATGAGGAGGGCGGTGAGCCTTCGTTTTTGCAGCAAGGCTCATGGGCGGGCGCGATGGGGCAGTGCCAGTTTATGCCCTCCACCTACCGGCGTTATGCCGTGGATTTCGATGGCGACGGGCGGCGCGACATCGGGGACAATCTTGGCGATGTTTTTGCCTCGATGGCAAACTATCTGGCCGCTGAGGGATGGAAGCGTGGCATCGGCTGGGGCAAAGAGGTCATTACCCTCCGTCCCGTTCCCGCCAATCTGCTGGGTTTGGAAACGCCTCAAGACTTGGCCGTGTGGAAAAAGGAGGGCGTTCGTAACTTTTCTGGTCATGCCCTGACCGCCGATCAAGAAAAAGCCTATCTTATACAACCCGATGGCGTGGGTGGACGCAGCTTTCTGGTCTATGATAACTTCCTTGCGTTGATGAAGTGGAATCGCTCCACTTACTTTGCCACTGCGGTTGGCCTGTTTTCGAATGCGCTAGAGCGCACTAGGGGCTAGCCTAAATAGGTTGCTGAAAATTTGGAAACAAACCAAAAATGCTTCAATATAAAAAACTATCTAAACTAAACGGGATCCCCGCTTTCGCGGGGATGACAAGTGTTGGATTGAAAAAAAACAATAACCCCGTCATTCCCGCGCCCTCGTCCCGCCGCTCTTGCGGCGGGCGAAAGGGCAAAGCGGGAATCCCGTTTTCTTTTTTTTCCTTCCGTTTTAGCGCATCAAAACGTCGTTTTGTCCTACGCATCGCGTGCGTCCTATTGCTGGGCTTTCTGTCAGCCTGTGGGGGAGGGCGCGGAAGTCATTACTCTCCCAAAGGAACACCCGGAGCCGCGGGCTATTACAAAGTTGGCAAGCCTTATCAAATTAAAGATAACTGGTATTACCCCAAAGAAGATTACAGCTATGACGAGACGGGCATTGCCTCATGGTATGGCGCGGACTTTCATGAACTCAAAACCGCCAACGGCGAAACCTATAACAAGAATGAGTTAACGGCGGCGCATAAAACCTTGCCGATGCCCAGCCTCGCACGGGTCACCAACCTTGAGAATGGGCGCTCTATCGTTGTGCGCGTTAATGATCGCGGGCCGTTTTCTGGCGCGCGCGTGATCGATGTCTCGCAACGCGCCGCGCAGCTTTTGGGTTTTGAAAGGCAAGGGACGGCCAAAGTGCGCGTGCAAGTTTTAGCCGATGAAAGCAAAGCCATCGCCGATGCCATGCGCTCCTATGGCGGTTCATCGACAAAGACAACGGATCAAATCGTCGCCTCGGCCCAGCAGGCTCATCAGCCAACAACGTCTTCACCGTTCACGTCATCGAATGCCTCGGTTGAGGTCATGCCGCTTGATGCGCTGCCGCCGCCTCAACCTGCGCCGACGTCGATGACGATGGCCTCGGTCAAGCCTGTGGCCGAATATGTGCAGCTGCCCGTGACGGGTAAGAACCAGATATTTGTGCAGGCGGGCGCGTTCACGAATAGCGGCAATGCGCAGAGGCTGCAGCAAAGCTTAAAGAAAACGGGCGTTGTTAACGTTGTCGAGGCCTTGGTCAAGGGCGTCAAATACTATAGAGTCCGAGTCGGGCCGATTGATTCCGTCGCACTGGCCGATAAAACCCTTAAAAAGGTCGTTGGTGCGGGGGCTCAGGGCGCTCGCATTATTGTCGATTAGAAAACAGCTTGGAAGGACTCTCTCAAAGATGAAGATTCAGATGAAACGTACCGTGGCCTTTTACCTTCTTTCCTTTTTTCTTTTTGCGATTTCTCCCGCTTCTGCGCAAACGCCTGCGCCTGCACCGACGACTGTGGCTGTCCCCAGCCTTGCGCCTGTTGAAACCTTGGCCAAGCAGGCTGTCGTGATCGAAGCGTTAACGGGTGATGTCCTGTTCGCCAAGGATGCCGACACGCCCATGCCGACCTCGTCGATGAGCAAGGTTCTGACGATGTATTTGGTGTTTGAGGCGATCAAGAATGGCAAATTATCCATGGACTCCATGATCACGGTGAGCGAAGCCGCGTGGAAGCAAGAAGGCTCGCGCATGTTCATCAAGGTGGGCGAGCAGGTCAAGGTTGAGGATCTTGTGCGTGGCGTGATCATCCAGTCGGGCAATGATGCTGCCGTAGCGCTGGCCGAGGCCGTGGCGGGCGGTGAGGGAAGCTTTGCCGAGCTGATGAACGCCAAGGCGCAAGCTCTGGGGATGACACACTCGCATTTTGCGAACGCGACGGGTATGCCCGATCCACAGCACTATGCCTCGGCGCGGGATTTGGCGATCTTAGCGCTGGCGCTGATCCGCGATTTTCCGCAATACTATCACTATTATTCCGAGCAGGAATTTACCTATAACAACATCAAACAAGGCAATCGCAACCCGCTTTTGTACCGGAATATGGGCGTGGATGGCGTAAAAACAGGCCACACGGAAGTGGCTGGTTTTGGTCTTATTTCCTCGGCCTTGCGGGATGGGCGGCGCATCATGACGGTTGTGAATGGCCTGAAATCGATGCAGGAACGTGCCGATGAACCGGCCAAGCTGATCGAGTGGGCTTATCGCGAATACGGCCTTTACAACATCATTAACGCGGAAGAAAAAGTCGGTGAGGCTAAGGTTTGGCTGGGCGTTGAGACAACCGTTCCTGTCGTGCCGGAAAAGACGATTTCTAAAAGCTTGCCGCGCGCGCTGAAGGACAGCGTGAAGGTGAATGTCGTTATGGATAGCGAGACGCAAGCCCCGATCCAAAAGGGTCAGAAAATCGGCAAGGCCACTATCACGGGCACGAATATGGAAGCTCAAGAAGTCGCGCTGGTCGCGGCCAAGGATGTTCCCACGCTGGGATTCTTTGACGCCTTATGGCACAAAATCAAACGCAAGCTTGGCAAGGAATAAAAGCCTATGGGGCGCGGTCGCTTTATAACGCTAGAAGGTGGCGAGGGCGCTGGAAAATCCACGCAAGTGAACCTGATCGTCGATCATCTGGCGCAGCGTGGGATCAAGGCGCTTGCGACGCGTGAGGTTGGCGGCACGGCAGGGGCCGAAGATATTCGGCGGCTTTGGCTATCCAAACATCAAGGTTTTTGGGATCCGCTGACGGAAGTTTTTCTTATTATGGCGGCGCGGCGTGAGCATTTGACCAAAACGGTTTGGCCAGCGCTAGAGGCTGGCCATTGGGTTATTTCTGACCGCTTTGTCGATTCCACGCGGGCCTATCAGGGGATTGGTCTGGGGCTTGGCGTGGACGTGATAGACGCGCTTTATCATCAAATAGCGGGCGATTTTTGGCCCGATTTGACGCTTGTTTTGGATCTGCCGGTTGAGGCTGGCTTGCAGCGCATGAACGCCCGTAGCGGCGCGGCGCAGGATCGCTATGAGCAACAAGACACGGCTTTCCATGACGTTTTGCGGCAAGCTTTTTTGACGTTAGCCGCGCAAGAACCGCTGCGTATGGCCGTTATCAACGCCGCCGAGGCGCAGGCCCCTGTGGCAGCGCAAATCGCGGCCTGCATTGATCCTTTGATTGAATCGGGCATGAAATAAGGTGTTATGGGGCGTTCTATCACCTTTCCCCTTTGCCTCGCTCCCTAACATGTAATTTAACATAATATATCTTATGCGACAACTCTATGGCGCGTTTTGGTCGGTGCAAAGAAAGGGTAAGCAAGGATGAGTAAAGAGATGTTGACGGAAGTCCGTGACGAAACTTCTCAAAAAACCAGAGGCATCGATCAGCTTCTTGACGTGATGCGTAAGCTTCGCGACCCTGAAACTGGCTGTCCGTGGGACATCAAACAGGACTTTAAATCGCTGGCGCGTTACACGCTTGAGGAAGCCTATGAAGTCGTCGAAGCCATCGAAAATGACGATCATGACCACCTGTGCGAGGAGCTGGGCGACCTCCTCCTTCAGATCGTTTTTCAGGCCGAAATTGCGCAGGAAACGGCCCTCTTCTCCTTTGATGATGTTGCGGCGCGTGAGGCGCACAAGATGATTGAGCGCCATCCGCATGTGTTTGGTGACCGCGCAGGCGTTTCAACAGCCGCCGACGTTCTAAAGAATTGGGAAGCTGATAAGGCCGCCAAGAAAGCCGCAAAAGCCAAGGACGAGGCTAGGGCACACAGCGTTTTGGATGATGTGAATACCGCCCTGCCCGCTGTATCGCGTGCGTTAAAACTTCATCAACGCGCGGCGCGTGTTGGCTTTGATTGGGGAAATCCAACGGACATTATTGCAAAAATCCGTGAGGAAACGGATGAGTTGGAAGTGGAAATTAAAGCCAACACAAACCGCGACGCTTTAGAAATGGAGCTTGGAGACGTTCTTTCTGTCGTGGTTACTCTGGCGCGTCATTTGGAGATTGACCCTGAACGTGCTTTGCGTCGTTCTAATCAAAAATTTGAAAGTCGCTTTCGCTTCATCGAAGATTCTTTGCGTCAGCGTGGCCAGCCCATTGCCGAGGCCTCTCTCGATGAGATGGAGGCCCTATGGCAAGAGGCAAAAAAAGGGGAGCTATAAGCCCCCCTTTTTTTTAGAACAAACCTTGGCGATAAAGCTTTAGTGGTTGCCTTGCCGTCTTAAAAAGGCGGGGATGTCCAACAGATCGGAATCGCCGTTCGACAAAGCCTGACGATCCGATGGATCAATGTCTAAATCAGACTGACGCTTTCCAACCTCTTCCAAGTCTAGATCATCTTCCATGTCTTGCGTCGCCGAAGGGCGTACAAGGCCAAAGCCTGTGATCCGTTGGAAGAGAGATTGAGCCCGCTGATTAATGGGCATGCCGCTTGGTGCAGCGGCCTGTGTGGTGGTTGCCGTCAGTTGCGTAATACGCATATCGCTGGCTGTCTCGGCTCCGCTGCTACGCGAAGAAGTCGGGCCCGTCGATGTTGTGGTGGCGGTACGCTGCCGCCCCGCCTGCTGAACGGGTGGAATCTCACGTACCGGCAACGGCGCGACGCTCGTTTTGTAGGCGGTTGCCCCATAGCCCATGGTCGTTTCAGAAGAGGTGTGTTTATGCTCCGAGGGAGCAGCCTCCTCCTCTTGTCGGGTCGTCATAGAGGAAGCCTTAACGGCAGTCATTGTCCTTGGCGATACAGAAGTGGGCATGGTGAAGTAGGTCGTTGTTGGCCCTGCGGAAACGGTCGGCTCATCCTGCACGACGGGCTCTACAGGAGCTGTCACTTTCGCCGACGAAACCGTGGCGGCAGGCCGCACTTCTTCCCTTTGTTGCATGACACGAACTGCTGGCTTCACCGCGCTTGAGTGTGTGTTGGCACCACGCGTATCACCGACAAAGGTGCTTTGATCGACATCAATGCCTGTTGCGATAACAGAAACGCGAATGCGGCCATCCAGATTGTCGCCCAAGGTCGAGCCAACCTTGATTTGAGCCTCAGGATCCACTTCGTCGCGAATGCGGTTGGCGGCTTGGTCAACCTCAAACAAGGTCATATCAAGGCCGCCCGTGATGTTGATCAGAACGCCGCGTGCGCCCTTCATCGAAATATCGTCAAGCAGAGGATTGGAAATGGCCGCTTCTGCCGCAAGGATCGCGCGGTTGTCGCCGTCGGCCTCGCCCGTGCCCATCATCGCCTTGCCCATCTCGCCCATCACCGTTTTAACGTCGGCGAAGTCAAGGTTCATAAAGCCGGGCATGACCATCAGATCGGTAATGCCGCGCACGCCAGAGTGCAGAACCTCATCCGCCATGCGGAAGGCTTCGGCAAAGGTGGTGCGTTCATTCGCGATGCGGAAAAGATTTTGGTTCGGAATAACGATCAGCGTATCAACATATTTTTGCAGCTCGGCGATGCCCTCTTCTGCCATGCGCATACGGTTGTTGCCTTCAAAGTGGAAAGGCTTGGTGACAACGCCAACCGTTAGAATGCCGGCCTCACGCGCGGCACGCGCAATGACGGGCGCTGCGCCTGTCCCTGTGCCTCCGCCCATGCCCGCTGTTACGAAAAGCATATCCGAGCCATCAAGCAGCGACATAATATCGGGGAGCGCTTCTTCTGCTGCCGCGCAGCCGATGTTGGGACGTGATCCCGCGCCAAGACCGCGTGAGAGGTTGATACCAAGCTGGATTTTACGACCCGCGAGCGATTGGGCAAGCGCCTGAGAATCCGTGTTCGCCGCGACGAAGTCGCATCCTTCAAGGCTGGAGCGGATCATGTTGTTGATAGCGTTTCCGCCTGCGCCGCCAACCCCAACGACTGTAATACGGGGGCGTAGCATGTTGTCAGGTTCAGCCATCGACAAATTGATCATCTTCTCGTCCTCCATAACGTTTGTCACTTTCCCCGAAACATCGCGGGCTACCTACCCTAGTGTGATGATCAGGAAAGGAATCATGCGCACCATATCAGCCCTTTCGTTTGATTCGCGCAAGACCAGAAAGTGATTTTCGACAAAGAAATTCAGGACTTTAGTTAAAAAATTGGGTCCTTTAAAAACAAAGGCAGCGTAAAAAAATGAAAAAGGCGACCATTCCAATGAATTAGAGGTCGCAGTCAAAGTTTAATATGAGGAGTACTGTTTTTAGGCCGCGATGTTCAGGACATTCCATTGCGCGGCTTCATTTAATGACCGCAAAACCTGTCCCTTGGGTTGGTCAAAGAAAAGGCAACTGTGGAGTTGTTTAGAGAGATCATGCGCCAGCATAAAAAGGCGTAAAGCGGTTGAATCCATAGAGCTAAGCTCCCCCATATGAATTCTGATTTCTTTGCCCGCGCCGTCCTTTTTAACAGCCTTCAGGATTTGTTTGAAAAAATGCGAATCTTGAAAGGTAAAATCACCTTCCATGACGATGGTCATAACCTCAGGGGTAGAGCTGACATCGTATTTCATCACAACACCCAATGCTTACGGCATAGCCGCGATAAGCTTAGTATTCCCCTATTTTCTTAACCAGCGGTGTATTTCCTACACACAAAACTATGCTTTTTATTATTTTCATCGTTTTTTATATAAGAAAAACGATGTTTGTCATACATGCGCAATAAAAATTGGCCTCAATAGGGAAGTAAAAACAATTTGTCATAAATTTTAAGGGCGGGACTTATGAATGAGAGGGCATGGGGAAATCGATTCAGTGCGCGTCCATGTTTGGCCGCCACCCAGAAAAGAAAAGAACATATAGCCGCGCACTGCCAATGTGTTTTGATCCACTAAATGCAGGGCGGCGCTATAGGTGCTTCCGTGACGCGGGCTATAAATCCACCCACCTGTATAGTTGTCCGATTCCTGCGGAGAAAAACCGCCCAAGAACGTCAGACCGCAAAGCGGCTTTTTCCTTTTGTCGGGGTCAAGGTTATGATCGTCAAGAGAGGGATTCTCTGCCGTATCGTCTTTCAGCCAGTAAAAGCGTCCACAATAGCGATCTTCGCACGCATAGAATTGCACAACGGCATCGTGATCTTCCGTTTCCCACAAGCCTACTAAAGGCGCATCGCCTTGCGCCCATGACGTGCTTGGAATCAGGACCAAGGAAAGAAAGAAAAGGGCTGTGTGAATGCGCATGGGGTTTTTCTGTTTATATTCAAAACTCTTCAAGAGTGAGGGAGCGACAAAGAAAACAAACGGGACTCCCGCTTTCGCGGGAGTGACAGTGTTTTTTGTGGCCGCATTTCCCTTTAGCGTCATCCCCGCGAAAGCGGGGATCCAGTTTTCTTGTTTCTTTTTTGTCTGCAAAAACCAAATCTTCATTCTCGAAGGATATAAGCACAAAAAAAGGCGCCTGATTTGTGCGCCCGTTTTATGATGTTTTTATGTCTTTTGGAGCGGGTGACGAGCCTAGGAAAGCTATCGCTCCGGCGAAGGCCGGAGTCCAAACTGGAGCGGGTGACGAGGCTCGAACTCGCGACCCCGACCTTGGCAAGGTCGTGCTCTACCACTGAGCTACACCCGCTTCTGAAAGTGCGCCGATAATACAGAATGAAACGGACATTGCAAGCCTTTAGATACCCCTTTTTGACCCTTTTTTGATGTTTTTTGACCCTAAAGGCTTCTTATTTGCTAAAAGGCAAAGGCCTAGCGCATAATCCCTCGAATGCTCCCCCTTATTCTTATGGATTAACTTATGAATGATACGCTTGTGACAGAAACCACCGCCCCTACCAGCGTGGATGTAACGCTTAGCAACTTTAAGGCCGAGGTGCTGGACGCCTCGCGCACGCAGCTTGTGATTGTGGACTTTTGGGCGCCTTGGTGCGGGCCGTGCAAACAGCTTATGCCCACGTTGGAAAAAGTGGTGCGTGAGACAAAGGGCGCGGTCAAGCTGGCCAAGATTGATATCGACAAGAACCAGCAAATCGCGGCGCAAATGCAGGTTCAGTCTGTTCCTGCCGTTTTCGCCTTTTATAAAGGTCAGCCTGTTGATGGCTTTATGGGCGCTCTGCCTGAATCGCAAATCAAGCAGTGGTTGGCGCAGCTTATCCAAACAACGGGCGCGGGTGGCGGGGACAGTGATGGTTTGGATAAAGCCCTTTTACAAGCGGCCACGCTATTAAAAGAGGGTGACGCTGAAACCGCTCTCTCTATCTATACGGATATTTTTCATGAGGCCCCCGATCAGGTTGAGGCCTTTGCGGGAATCTTGCGCTGTATGCTGGCGCTCGGCCAAACGGAAAAGGCGTCGATGGTGCTTGAAAGCGCCGCGCCTGCCTTGGCTGGCCATAAAATACTGAATCCAATTCGCACGGCGCTGGATCTGGCAGCACAGGCGAAAAAGACCGGAGGCTCACTGCAAGCGTTAAAAGACAAACTAGCCAAAGCCCCCAACGATCATCAGGCTCGTTTTGATCTGGCTATGGCGGCCTATGCCGCGCAGGACGTTCAAACGGCTATCGATGAACTTCTTGAGATTGTCCGGCGCGATAGAAAGTGGAAGGACGATGGCGCACGTCAGCAAGTGGTCAAACTGTTTGAGGCTTTGGGCTTTGATCACCCCGCGACGGTAGAGGGACGCAAGAAACTCTCCACCCTTCTCTTTTCGTAACTGCAGGAGGCTCAAGGCCATGAACGATGACGCGCCCACCAACATTCGCACCGTATCGCCCAAGCTTCTTGAGATGCTGGTGTGCCCCGTGTCGCAAACGACGCTTCGCTATGACGCGGCTAAGCAAGAGCTGATTAGCGATAAGGCCGCCCTCGCCTTCCCGATCAAAGACGGAATCCCGCTTTTGTTGGTCGAAGAGGCAAGGAAGCTATAGGGATTTCAGTATCCAGTATTCCCTTCTCTACCTTATCGTCATCCTCGACGAGCCTTGCGTCAGCAAGGCGAAGATCGGGGATCCCGTTTTTTTGAAGATGTTTGACGAAAAGGGGCTGCACTGACGGAGAATTCGTAAAACAAACGGGATTCCCGCTTTCGCGGGAATGACGCTCGTGTTGAGTGGGATACACAAGCTGTTTATTCTCTCCCTAACGTGGGGAAGGAGCCGTTTCTGCTGGTTTGACATTTTGGGCGGTAAGGCGTGCGCGGCAGGAGCCATCCGTCAATCCCGCCTCAATTACTTTGCGTAGGTCTGCCTGATTGTTGGCGACCCCACCGTCAATGGTAAGCTTCTTTCCAGCTATAAAACAAGTCCACACGCCAGAACCAGACTGCAAGACGTGATTATTGATCTGTTGTTGTGCGTCTTTGAACTTATTTTCTGCCGCTTTGGATACTAAATAACCGTCTTGATAGAGAATGTTATTTAGCAGGAAACCTCCTCCAAAAGCTGAACCTATTGCAATCATCAATGCTCCAAGCTCTTTTTTCGTCATAGCAATCCTTCTATACTAAATGTTTGTCGGTTCTGCTTTTGTTAGCCAGCTTTGCTGGGGCGGAAGTCATAGCTCTCTTCCTCATCCGCATCGTCCTTACTTTCTTTGGCAGGCTTTTTCTCTTCGGAAGGAGCGCTGGCGGCTTTTGCCTTGGAGGGGGGCGCTTGTTGAGGTTCTTCTTTATGGGTGAGACAGAAAGTAATCTGTTCCCCCATGAGTGTGATCGCGGCTGTCGCAAGGGCAAACAGGGAGGTGGATTGTTCAACGGTAATGACGCTGTCGGGGTTAATGAGGGGATTGCGGTAATGTTCTTTGATCTGGGCTAGCATTTGAAGGAGGCGCTTGTTAGGTCGGTGTTCGTTATTCTCGTCATCTGAAAGGATGGCCAATTTCTTGAGATAAATGCTGTAGGATCGCTCTGTTTTCGCAACGGTCGTTCCTGAGAACATCTCAAAATAGCGCTTCAAAACAAGTTCAATCGCGCGCAGCAAATGCACGGCGGCGGCGGTTCCAAGGCCAAAAGCCAAGGCGCGTCCAGCCAGATTAAACTCGGTCAAAGACGCTTCTGGCAAGACATCGCGCATCGCGGGGGAAAAACACTCATAGGCGTTTTCGATGAGGTCATACGTCGAATAGATGCCGCGCTTGCTGGCCATATAGGTCGGGGCGTGCGTCAACTCTGCCGCCAAGGCATGCTCGAACTTCTCAACCAAGCTGTACAAAAGCGCCATTTCATGCGCGTCGATCCGGTCTTCGCCAGAGGGAGTCTTAAGCTGCTTAGAGGAAGCGTCGATATAATACTTGCTGAAAAGGTTGCTGATCTTGCTGAGAAGACGCGCCGCATCGCTTTTCGAGGTTTCAAGAGCGAAGGACTCGCCCTTAATCCACCCGTCCAGCACGTTTTGGGCATCCGTCAAAGGCGTGAACATCTCCGTCACGCGGTTTTGCGTGGTATTGAGAAAGAGTCCATGAAGCTTTGAGGCAAGCTCATAAAAGCGATAGGGGTTTAAATGCTGCATGGCGGACCACTTTTCTGTCAACGAGGGCGGCGGAAGTTGAATGGGAATCATACCACCGAGCGAATGAAGTGACTTGTGGTGCAAGAAAACAAACGGGATGCCCGTTTTCACGGGCATGACGGGATTTGTGTTTAACTTAATCCCCCTATCGTCATCCCCGCGAAAGCGGGGATCCAGTTTTTTCCGCGCGTGTCATCTCATTTGATCGTTAGAATCATTCTCTCAACCTTTCTGGAGTACGCCAAAAACACCCACGGCGCAACTCATCATTATGGTTAACACCTTGTTTTGGTGGGGGTAAACCATATATATTTCTTTCGCAGGCACATAGCTGTAGTCTTAAAAAAAACCATAAAAAGAACATCATCATCCCATGGCCAAATCATCCTCTCATTTTGTATGTCAGACTTGCGGCGCGTCGTTCCCCAAATGGGGCGGCAAGTGCGAGGCGTGCGGCGCGTGGAACAGCCTTGTCGAAGAGGCCGTGGCTGATGGCCCTCCCAAGGGCTTGCATGACGGCGCAAGGGGCAAGCACAAGGGGCGCACCATCGCCTTTGTGCCGCTGAAGGGCGAGAAGCGCCACCTGCCCCGCCATCTCTCTGGTATGGGCGAGTTTGATCGCGTGGTCGGCGGCGGGCTGGTTCCGGGCTCTGCCACGTTGGTGGGCGGCGATCCCGGCATCGGCAAATCCACGCTTCTTTTGCAGGTTGTGTGCAGGCTGGCGAAGGCCGCGCGCGTGGCCTATATCTCTGGCGAAGAAGCCATTGATCAGGTGCGCCTTCGCGCCGAGCGCCTAGGCGTTGCCGACGTGAATTGCGATTTGGCCAGTGCGACGGCGGTGAGGGATATTGCCGCCTCTATGGATCACGCGGACGCGCCCGATATTCTTGTCATTGACTCCATTCAGACCATGTATGTCGATACGATTGACAGCGCCCCCGGAACGGTCGCGCAGGTGCGCACCTCGGCGCAAGAGCTGATCCGTATCGCCAAAAAGCGCGATATTGCCGTTATTCTGGTGGGGCATGTCACCAAAGAGGGAACCATCGCGGGCCCCCGCGTGCTTGAGCATATGGTGGACACCGTCCTGTACCTTGAGGGTGAGCGCGGCCACCAGTTCCGCATCCTTCGCGCCGTCAAAAACCGCTTTGGCCCTACGGATGAGATCGGCGTGTTTGAGATGCAAGAGGAAGGGCTTTTAGAGGTTCACAATCCCTCGGCCTTGTTCCTTGCGGATCGCCACGGCGATACGTCGGGAGCCGCCGTTTTTGCAGGGCTAGAGGGCACGCGCCCCGTTTTGGTAGAGGTGCAGGCGCTGGTCGCCCCGTCCTCCTATGGCACGCCGCGCCGAGCCGTGATCGGCTGGGACGCCGGACGGCTCGCCATGGTGCTGGCGGTGCTAGAGGCCCGCTGTGGCGTGACGTTTGGCAATAATGACGTGTACCTGAACGTAGCTGGAGGCCTGAAAGTGACGGAGCCAGCCGCCGATCTAGCCGTGGCTGCCGCCCTGCTCTCTTCGCTGACGGGCGTGCCTGTCCCTGCCGAAGCCGTGGTCTTTGGCGAGGTAGGCCTGTCGGGTGAGGTGCGCCGCGTCGCCCAGCCGGAACTTAGGTTAAAAGAAGCCGCTAAGCTTGGGTTTTCACAGGCTATTTTGCCGAAAGTGGATGATAAGGGCAAAGCCAAGCCCACCAGCGGCATCGGGAGAACCGAGATTAACCGCCTGTCAGGCCTGTTACCGCTGTTTCAGAGCGAAAAAATGGACAAAAGAAAGTAATTTCTTCATAAGCGCTCTTAGCAAAGCGGGAATCATGTGGTAGAGCATGAGCCGTCGGTTGATCCACAGAACCAAAGCCGTCATCCCGCTGAAAAGCGGGATCCAGCCTGTCGGGTCGAAGCTGCGTAGCAGCGTAGACCGACGCCGAGCGTCTGCGAGGTATTAGACTCATATGCGCGGCATCTGCCGCGCACTGGATTCCGGCCTTCGCCGGAATGACGAAAATGGTGATGCGTCTACTTAAGGTCTTAATCACGAGCGAGATGCCCATGGAACATACACAATTCAACATCTTTGATATGCTCACCGCCGCTGTGCTGGTGGCCAGCGGAATCTTTGCCTTCAGGCGTGGCCTGATCCGTGAGGTTCTCTCGCTGGGCACATGGGTCTTGGCCTCGGTCTTTGCTTTCTCCTTTTATCCGATGGCAAGGCCTTTTCTTGAAGAGCATATCAAGAACGCTATGCTGGCCGATGCGGCAACCGCTATCGGCCTTTTCTGCATCGCGATTGTCGTGCTGGTTCCGCTGGGCGATTATCTGACGAGCCTTGTCAAAACGCCGACCCTTAGCTCCATTGATCGCTCGCTGGGGTTCGTGTTTGGACTTATTCGTGGCTTTGTCATTATGTGCCTTCTTTATTTGGGGGCGACCTATGTTTGGAGCAATGACGAGGCCAAGCAGCCCGTCTGGCTGGCGCAGGCCAAGGCCAAACCGGCGCTGGCCTATGGCGTCGATGTTATCAAAAGCATGACTCCGGAAAATCCAGAAAAGGCAGCCTCGGAGCAGCTTCAAAAAGGACGTGAGTTGGCAAAAAAAGCGACCGAGAACGCCAAGCGTCTTGAGGACATTTCCGTCCCTGTTCCTTCCGTCAGCAAGGAACAAGGCAACGGCGCTTCCTATGGCGACGAGACACGCGATAAAATGAATAATCTCTATGATCGGAACGCAAATCCATGACCCTTTCCCTGACGACGGATCCTTTTGATGACGATAAGCTTCATGAGGAATGCGGCATCTTTGGCATTATCGGCAACGAGTCCGCCACCGCCATGACGGCTCTCGGCCTTCACGCCTTGCAGCATCGCGGGCAGGAAGCCGTGGGCATCGTCAGCTTTGACGGCGAGCATTTCCACGCCAAGCACGCGCTGGGTCAAGTCGGTGCGAATTTCAGTTCGGAAACCACGATCAGCAAGCTTAAAGGTTCCGCGGCTATCGGTCATGTGCGCTATGCCACCACGGGCGAGACAAGCTTGCGCAATGTGCAGCCCCTTTTCGCCGATTTCGATTTCGGTGGCTTTGGCGTCGCGCACAACGGGAACCTCACCAACGCTTATGCCCTTCGTAAAGACCTTGTGAAGCGCGGCTGCATTTTCCATGCAACGACGGACACCGAAGTCATTATCCATCTGGTTGCGCTATCCAAGCAAGCCACGATTATTGATCGCCTTATTGACGCGTTGAAACAGATCGAAGGCGCGTACTCTCTTGTTTGTCTTGCCGAGGGTATGATTATCGGCGTGCGCGATCCTTATGGCGTGCGTCCGCTTGTGATTGGCAAGCTGGAAAGCGGTTATGTTCTGGCCAGTGAGACCTGTGCTTTGGACATTATCGGCGCGACCTTTGTGCGCGATGTTGAGGCGGGCGAGATCGTGATCCTGAACGGCAACACTATCGAAAGCATCAAGCCTTTTGGTAACATCAAACGCCGCTTCTGCATTTTCGAATATATCTATTTTGCGCGTCCCGATTCTTACCTTGATGGCGTGTCTGTCTATGAGGCGCGCAAGAATATCGGTCGTGAGCTGGCTAAGGAATCCCCTGTTATGGCGGATATTGTTGTGCCTGTTCCTGACTCGGGAACGCCGACAGCCATTGGCTTTGCGCAGGAAAGCGGCATTCCGTTTGAGATGGGGATTATCCGCAACCATTACGTTGGCCGCACGTTCATTCAGCCGACGGATCGTATTCGCCATATCGGCGTGAAGCTGAAGCACAACGCGAACCGCAAGCTGATCGAAGGTAAGCGCGTCGTCCTTTTGGACGATTCCATCGTGCGCGGCACGACATCGGTTAAAATCGTCAAGATGATGCGTCAGGCTGGCGCTAGCGAGGTGCATATGCGCATCTCTAGCCCGCCAACCAAGCATAGCTGTTATTATGGCATCGATACGCCGGAGTCGGACAAGCTCATTGCTCATGCCCATACGGTGGAGGAAATGGCGGCTTTTATCGGGGTGGAGTCTTTGGCCTTTATTTCTACCGAAGGGCTTTATCGCGCCCTTGGCGAAAATGGCCGGAATAACGCGCAGCCCCAGTATTGCGATGCGTGCTTTACCGGCGAGTATCCTATCAGCCTGACTGACCATGACAGCGAAGGCCAACAATGCGAATTATCGCTGCTGACCAAAGAAGCCTAAATGGCGACCCCCTCTTGGCATCCTGATCTTTATGCGCGGCGCAGACCGTATTTGGACGTGCGGCAAAAGGTCATCCGCGCCCTTCGCCGTTATTTCGAAGGCCAAGACTTTGCCGAAGTGGACACTCCTGCGCTGCAAGTTTCCCCCGGTAACGAAGTCCATTTGCAGGCCTTTAAGACTGAGCTGAAAAGCCCGCATGGCGATCCGTCGCAAACGCTTTATCTGCACACCAGCCCAGAGTTTGCGATGAAGAAGCTATTGGTCGCGGGAGAGCCTCGGCTTTATCAAATCGCGCACGTCTATCGCAACGGCGAGCGGTCAAGCCGCCATCACCCTGAGTTCACGATGATGGAATGGTATCGCGCAAACGCGGGCACGGTTACGATCAAGGACGACTGTATCGCGCTGACCCGCGCCTGCGCGACCGCATCGGGCAAAACGGTTTTTACGGCAAACGGTATGACGTGTGATCCCTTTGCCGCGTGGGAGAGCCTGAGCGTTCCCGATGCTTTCATGCGTTATACAGGGATTGATTTGCTGGCAACCGCGCCCGATCCATCCGCGCCGGATGCGGCGTTGCTTCGCGTAGCGATGGCTCATTTAAATATCCGCACCGCGCCCGATGACACTTGGGAGGATTTGTTCTTCCGCGTCATGGGCGAAAAGATTGAGCCGTTCTTAGGCAAGGATCATCCGACCTTTTTGTGCGACTATCCCATCAGCATGGCGGCGCTCGCGCGTCCCCTGCCCCACGATCCGCGTTTAGCTGAGCGGTTTGAATTGTATATGGCGGGCTATGAGATCGCGAATGCGTTCGGTGAGTTGACGGATGCGGATGAGCAGCTTCGCCGCTTTCAGGCCGACATGGACCTTAAGGAAAAACTCCACGGCGAGCGTTTCCCTATTGATCCTGATTTTATCGCCGCCCTACAATGGGGCATGCCGCCCTCGGCTGGCATAGCGCTGGGCATCGACCGCCTTGTGATGCTCTGTGCGGGAACAGAAGTCATTGATGATGTTCTGTGGCTGCCCGTTTCTTGACAAAGTCTTGTTCTAAGACTCCCTAAAGTCGAATTTCGGAGGTGTGAATGATGCAAAAGAACAACCCATCCTGCCCCCTCTATAGTGTCGCCCGCCGTCTTGTCGCCGTCGCCCTCATCGTGTGCCTGACGCTTGCGCCTGTGCGGCTGTTCGCGAAGGAAGAACAAGAATCGATGATTTTTATTCGCGATGCGGAGATTGAGCATTACCTTCGCGCTCTTGGCACGCCTATCTTTCGGGTGGCTGACCTTGATCCCAAAGCCGTTAGCATCCTGATTATTCAAAACGGCGAGATTAACGCGTTTGTGGCGGGTGGTATTAATATCTTCATTTATACAGGCCTCTTACTAGCCTGTGACACGCCAGAGCAATTGCAAGGCGTCATCGCCCACGAAACGGCCCACATTGCGGGAGGCCATCTGGCGCGTGGCGCACAGGCTATGCGAAACGCCTCGGCGCAGGCCATTATCGGGATGCTGGTTGGCTTGGCGGCGGGGATCGCCAGCGGCAAGGGCGAGGTTGCTGTGGGCGCGATTGGCGGCGCGCAAGAGATAGCCGAGCGCAACCTGATGAGTTATTCGCGTGAGCAGGAGTCTTTTGCCGACACGGCGGCGCTGCGTTTTTTGGACAGCACGGGGCAAAGCTCTAAGGGAATGCTAGAGTTTATGAAGAAGTTGGCGGGGCAGGATATTTTGCCCATTGACCGTCAAATCGAATATGTTCGCACCCACCCCCTTTCCCAAGACCGCGTCAACAATGTCGAACATCATCTTCAATCTCGCCCCGATCTGGCGGACAAGACCCTTGGCTCCGCATTTCTTATGATGCATGAGCGGATGAAGGCGAAGCTCCTTGGCTATCTGCAGCCTGAAACGGCTTTGTTGCGCTATACCGATAAGGATCCGCGCCTTCCCGCTCGCTATGCTCGCGCCATCGCGCTTTATCGCACCAGCCAGCTGCCCCGCGCTTTGGCTGTTGTAGAAACGCTTTTGAAGGAGGAGCCGGAGAACCCCTTTTTCATTGAGCTTAAAGCCCAAATGCTGTTTGAAAATGGGCACGTCGCTGAATCGGTCATTTTGTATAAAAAAACGGTTGATCTTGTGCCAGATTCAGCACTTCTGCATGTCGCTTATGCGCATGCCTTGCTTGAGAGTAAAAAGGACAGCGTTCTTGATTTAGTGATCACGCAGCTGACCGAGGCCAACCGCCTAGAGGAACGCGACGGGCAGACATGGCGCTTCTTGGCGGCGGCGTGGACTCGCAAAGCCGAAATAACGAAGGATCCCCAGTATCAAGGTCTTGTTTCCTATGCTCTTGCCGAAGAGGCTATCTCAAAAGGCCAAGACAAAGAGGCTGGACAATACGCGGCCAGAGCCTTGAAAACGCTGTCAAAAGGCTCTCCTTATTGGCTAAGGGCTCAAGATATTAAGCTTAATGTCGAGCATAACCGCAACGATTGACTTATGCCTAAAAACTTGGTCTTGTGCCCCTTCCACGGTTTGATCGTTAACTCTTAGCGGAGCTTCTTCATGTCTTCCTTCAAAACCCTCCTTCTTGCCTTGTCACTCAGCGTTCTGCCTTCTTTGTGCATGGCAACAGAGGCTGCCCCCGACTTTACCGATAGCCAAAAGACGGCGATTGAGGCCGTGGTGCGTAATCTGCTCACCAACAAAGAGCCGGAAATTGTCATGAAAGCGGCTGAAGAGCTTCAAAAGCGCATGGAAAAAGAAGGCTCAGCCAAGGGTCAAGCCGCTATCGCCAAGAACCATGACAAGATTTATAGCGATGCCTCTTCTCCTGTTGGTGGCAATCCCAAGGGCGATGTTTCCATTGTCGAATTCTTCGATTACACCTGTGGCTATTGCAAAATGGGACAGGCAACTTTGGTCAAGTTCCTTGCCGAAGATAAGAATGTCCGCCTTGTTTACAAAGATTTCCCCATTTTGGGAGAGGGTTCCGTCGTTGCGTCTAAGGCCGCGTTGGCCAGCGTGGCGCAGGGAAAATATGTAGCCCTTCATGACGCTTTGATGGGGTCAAAGGAACGTCTGTCCGAAGAAGTTATCAAGAAGCTGGCCAAAGGTGTCGGTATAGATGTTGATAAAATGATCAAGGACATGGAAAGCGACAAGATCAAAGAGATACTCAAAACCAATCATGCGTTGGCTGAATCTCTACATATCCAAGGAACGCCTGCCTTTATCATCGGGGATAAGCTTTATCCGGGGGTGTTGTCGCCTGAGCAACTGAAGGAAGCCGTTGCCGATATGCGCAAGGCCAAGAAGTAACCTTATCAAGGCGGGATATTGTGTCCAAGAAACCGCGTATTCTGGTCTTAAATGGCCCTAACCTCAACATGCTTGGCGTGAGGGAGCCTGCGATCTATGGCTCGCTCACCCTAGCCGCGATTGAGGCGCTTTGTGCCAAGACGGCAGATGAAGTCGGTCTCTCCGTTGATTGCCGCCAAAGCAATCATGAAGGGGAGCTTGTGACATGGATTCAAGAAGCGATCACCGCGTCTTTTGATGGCATTGTAATCAATGCCGCCGCCTATACCCACACGTCGGTGGCGATTATGGACGCTTTGAAGATGACGGGCGTGCCGATTGTTGAGGTTCATATATCGAACGTCTTTGCGCGTGAGACGTTCCGCCATCATTCTTACATCTCGCCCGTCGCAACGGGTGTTATTTGTGGTCTTGGCGCCGATAGCTATATGCTGGCGCTACGCGCTTTAGCCAGCAAGATTATTCAATAAACGAGGAAAGAAAAAATGAGCACTTTTGATTTGGATATGAAATTTGTTCGCAAGCTGGCTGAGCTTCTTAAGGAAACTGGCTTGACGGAAATTGAGTTCGCCGAAGGCGACAAGCGCATCCGTTGCGTGGGCGCTCATGCGCCTGTGCAGCAGATTGTTGCGCCTATGGCCGCCGCTGCCGCGCCCGTCGCTTCTGCGGCTGCCCCTGCCCCTGTTGCAGCCCCCGCGGTGGCAGTGGGAACGCCCGTGACCTCGCCGATGGTAGGCACAGTTTATCTGTCGCCAGAGCCGGGAGCGCCCGCCTTTATCAAGGTCGGGGATAAGGTCAAGCAGGGCGACACGCTTTTGATTATTGAGGCCATGAAGGTCATGAACCCGATCAAAGCCCCCGCCAGCGGCACGATTGTTGAGCTTCTCGTCACCGACGCCAAGCCTGTCGAGTTCGGCGAGACGCTGGTTGTGATCGGATAATCATAAAAGGATTAGCCCTGTGTTTGAAAAAATCCTGATCGCCAATCGTGGCGAGATCGCCCTTCGTATTCATCGCGCCTGCCGCGAGATGGGCATTCATACCGTTGCCGTTCACTCGACAGCGGATGCCGATGCCATGCATGTGCGCTTGGCCGATGAGAGCGTATGCATCGGGCCGCCCGCCGCTCGCGATAGCTATCTCAACATTCCCGCCATCCTGACGGCGGCAGCGATCACAGGCGTGGACGCGATCCATCCCGGCATTGGCTTTATGTCCGAGAACGCCAACTTTGCCGAGATGGTGGAAGAACACGGTTTCGCCTTTATCGGCCCCACGCCAGAGCATATCCGCATGATGGGCGATAAGGTCACGGCCAAGAAAACCGTCAAGGCGCTGGGCTTGCCGACGGTTCCGGGATCAGAGGGCGCTGTGCCAACGGTTGAGGAAGCCCGTGAAGTCGCGAAAGAAACGGGCTATCCGGTTTTGATCAAGGCATCGGCGGGCGGCGGCGGCAAGGGCATGAAGGTCGCGAATAGCCCCGATGAATTGGAAGAGGCCTATAGGCTGGCGCGTGGCGAAGCGCGCGCCGCGTTCGGCAACGACGAAGTCTATATGGAGAAGTATCTAGGCAAGCCGCGCCATATCGAGATGCAGCTGATCGGCGATACGCATGGTAACGCTGTCCATTTTGGTGAGCGCGATTGCTCGCTGCAACGTCGTCACCAAAAGGTTATCGAAGAAGCGCCCTCACCGGGCCTTAACGCCGATGAACGCGCCGAGATCGGCGCGATTGCGGCCAAGGTTGTGCGTGATATGGGCTATCGTGGTGTTGGCACGATGGAGTTTCTGTACGAAAACGGTAAGTTCTATTTTATCGAAATGAACACGCGCTTGCAAATTGAGCACACGATTTCCGAGATGATCACGGGCATCGATTTGGTGCGTGAGCAAATCCGTGTCGCCGCTGGCCTGCCGCTTAGCTATAAGCAAGAGGAAATCGTTTTCACGGGTCACGCGATTGAATGCCGCATTAATGCCGAGAATCCGGAAACCTTTATGCCGTCCCCCGGCACGATCAAAGGCTTTCATGCGCCCGGAGGGCTTGGCGTGCGCGTCGATAGCGCCCTTTATGATGGCTATAAAATCCCGCCCTATTACGACAGCATGATTGCCAAGCTGGTCGTGCATGGCGCGTCTCGCAATGAGTGTCTGCTGCGCCTGCGCCGCTCGCTAGAGGAATTCGTGATTGGCGGTGTGGACACCACCCTGCCCCTCCACCGCCGCATCATCTCCCAGTCCGACTTCATCAACGGCCACTATGACATTCACTGGCTAGAGGATTTCTTGGGGTTGAAGTGATTTCTATACTCATCGCACTTCAAGAGTTGGGTTTATGGAAAAGAAAAACAAGAAAATGGGATGCCCGCCTTCGCGGGCATGACGGGGTTTTTAAGGCGATATTTCCCTTTAGCGTCATCCCCGCGAAGGCGGGGATTCCATTTGGTTTCTTTTTTGTTGCAAACTCTTGCGGTATTAACTGTGCTCCTTTGAAGGGTGTAACGCATTCATAACAATGATTAAAAGTATCTTAAGAAGATGGGCGGAGGATAAACGAAAGTAAAGGCCAAAGAAAGGTCTTTAGCAAAATGGGAAAGGCCTATAGAACCTTCTCACCCAACCTTTAACAGCCAGCGAGTCTCCCCATGATCTCTCCTGATTTTTTTTCGATGATGTTCCTTTCGCAGCCTGTCTGGATGTGGCTTTCGTTTTCGGCTGTTGTTGTGACGCTATTGGTTTTTGATTTAGGCGTCATGCACCGCAAGGAGCATGAAATAGAGGTTAAGGAGAGCCTTCTTTTCTCCACCTTTTATCTGATCATTGCCGTTCTGTTCGGCGGTTGGATTTGGCATGAGATGGGGCAAGCCAAAGCCATCGAATATATGACGGGTTATATCGTCGAAGAGACCCTTTCCATCGATAATGTCTTTGTGATGGCGATGCTCTTTTCCTTTTTTCACATTCCGCGCCTGTATCAACATCGCGTGCTATTTTGGGGCATTTTGGGCGCGATTATTATGCGCGGGCTTATGATCGGCATCGGCGCGGCGCTGGTTCATGAGTTTGAGTGGATTCTTTACGTCTTTGCCGTTTTCTTGATGGGGACAGGCGTTAAGATGCTGTTTACGGGGGATAAGCCCGCTGACATCGGCGACAACTTCCTTCTTAAATTTATGCGTCGTCATTTTCGCATCACGGAAAAGCTGCATGGGCATGATTTTTTTGTAAAGCAGCCTTCGCGTAAGCATGGCCGCAATGTTTGGTGGATGACTCCTTTGTTTGTTTGCCTTGTGATGATCGAGTTTGCCGATGTGATCTTTGCCGTGGATAGCGTGCCAGCCATCTTCATTATCACCACCGATCCCTTTATCGTGTACACCAGCAACATCTTTGCCATCTTGGGGTTGCGGTCGTTGTATTTTGTCTTGTCGGCGATTATCAAACGCTTCCACTATTTGAAGTATGCCCTGTCTGTTGTGCTCATTTTTATCGGCGGCAAAATCTTTATTGCCGATATGCTGGGCTGGGAAAAGTTCCCTGTAGGCTGGTCTTTGGGCATCACTTTCGCCATTTTGGGCAGTGGAATTGGTGTTTCTTTATGGAAAACGCGAGGCATAAAAGGTTAACGCCAGTCTCTTTCCTGCGGAATAAAGGAATCCTCTTGCGCTTTATCCACAAATCCTTTAAGACCCTTGTTGAGTTTAAAATTGACTTCTCTGCCTATGCGTTCCTTTAAGAGCGTCGTTTGCCGCAGTAGTCTCTTTCACTCGAGGCGTTATGGTGACGCTTGCACACGCAACACTAAAGGATACACACTATGGCTCAAGGTACAGTAAAATGGTTCAACGCCACTAAAGGCTACGGCTTCGTTCAACCAGAAGCAGGCGGTCAGGACGTTTTTGTTCACATCAGCGCCGTTGAACGCGCCGGTCTTCGCGAGCTTCGCGAAGGTCAAAAAGTCAGCTTCGAGCTGGCAACAGAGCGCGGCAAGACTTCGGCTGCGAACCTTCAGGTTATCGAAGGCTAAGAGACCGTTTTCGGATTTTTCGAAACGATTATCGCTTAAGGTGGCTTATGGGCTTTCCGCTTGCGGAAAGTTTGTAGGTCACCTTAAGTGTTTTATAGTCCGTCCGCTTGAAAGCCCCAAAAGGCTTTTGCCCTTTGGGGGGTTTCAAGTTGACGTAGTATAGAAGGAAAATGAGTTCTGTTTTTTCGATTTTAAAAATGGGACTCCTGCATAAGAGGCTCTCGCACTGGGCGCCAGCAGGTCTTCCCCCTTATCGTTTTTATAAGACGCAAACATCAACACGTAAGACATACATTTACTCAAAGGAACTCCTATGACTCAAGACTTCAACAGCTTTGGCCTTCCGGCCAAGCTTCTTCTTGCGCTTGCGCGCATGAACTTCACGACCCCTACGCCCATTCAGGAACAAACCATTCCGCTCGCGCTTGAAGGGCGTGACGTGCTGGGTTCCGCCCAAACGGGAACGGGCAAGACGGCAGCCTTTGGCCTGCCGCTCATCGTTCATTTGATGAACAACCCCGAAGCGACGGCGCTGATCATGCTGCCGACGCGTGAGCTTGCGACGCAGGTCGAAGCGGCCCTGTTGCCGATGATCCCCGTCCCCAACATCAAGACCGCTCTTTTGATCGGTGGCGATTCCATGTTCAAGCAGCTTAAGCAGCTTAGCCATATGCCGCGCCTGATCGTCGGCACGCCCGGACGCATCAACGACCATCTGGAACGCAAATCGCTTAAACTCAACCACACGGACTTCCTTGTGCTGGATGAGACGGATCGCATGCTGGACATGGGCTTTGGCATTCAGATCGATAAGATCCTGACGCATGTCTCGTCCAACCGCCAGACGCTTTTGTTCTCGGCCACGCTGCCCGCCAACATCGTCAAGCTATCGAGCAAGTATATGCGTAATCCTATGCGCGTTGCCGTAGGCTCAACCACCACGCCCGCCGCGAATATCAAGCAGGAGTTGGTTCACACCACGGACACCGATAAGTATGGCCATCTGCTGACGCAACTGGAGCAACGCGTGGGTTCGGTCATCATCTTTGTGAAGACAAAGTACGGGACGGAAAAGCTCGCCAAGAAGCTCAACGCTTCAGAGCATAAGGCCGATTGCCTTCATGGCGATTTGCAACAGCGTCGCAGAGATCGCGTCACGCAAAGCTTCCGTGACAAGAAGTATCGTATTCTTGTCGCCACGGATGTTGCGGCGCGAGGCCTTGACATCCCGCATATCGAACACGTCATCAACTATGACTTGCCGCAATGCCCCGAAGATTACATCCATCGCATTGGACGCACGGCTCGTGCGGGTGCGGAAGGTTGTGCGCTTAACCTTTTGACCCCTGCGGACGGCAGCAAGTGGCGGGCGATCCATCGTTTGATCCACGGCCATGACGATCCGTCGATCCCCACGGACGATAAGAAGCCAGCTGGTAAGAAGTTTGGCGGCGGCTATAAAGGTCGCGGCGGCAGCTTTTACAAAGGCAAGAGCGCCGAAGGCGGCTACAAGGGCAAAGAGAGCGCTGAAGGCGGCTATAAGGGCAAGAGCGGCGACTTTAAGAAGAAAGATGGCGGCAGCGCCAAGCCCGCTTGGAAAGTCAATAAGCCCCGCAACAAGGGCAACTTTAAGGCTCCTAAGGCTGCGTAAGCTCTAGCATTCGGCATTTAGGATTCAGGATTTAGGGGGGATCGCGGCGCGGTTCCCCCTTTAGTGTTACCCCTCAGTCATCCCGCCGGAGGGCGGGATCCATCACCTATGCTTTCTACCCATGTCCCTATCCGCCGTTTCAGGAGATGGATCGCCACGTCACCTCGCTTTACGCTCGGCTCCTCGCGATGACGATAAAGGGGAAAATGGTGACGCTATCCTCCCTGAATCCTGAATCCTAAATGCTTCCCCCCCTTCCCCTTGCACCGCATTGACACGGTTAAGAAGCCCGCTATACTGCCAGTAATCCTTTCAGAATCACCGGCGAAGGCTTCTCCCTGCCATGAAATTTCTCGCTCTTATTGGCCGTACGCTTATCCGCTTCTTTAACGCGACGGGGCATTTTGCTTGGTTTATGGCCAAGACCTTGCGCCACACGGTCACGCGTCCCTTTTACTGGGGGCAAATTGGCCGTCAGGTTGTCGATATCGGCTATTACTCGCTGCCTGTCGTGGGGCTGACGGCGCTGTTCACGGGCATGGTGCTGGCGCTGCAAAGCCACTCCGGCTTTTCGCGCTTTGATGCCGAAAGCGCCATCCCGACTGTTGTCATCCTGTCAATCACGCGAGAGCTTGGCCCCGTTATGGCGGGCCTGATGGTCGCGGGACGCATTGGCGCGGCGATTGCCGCTGAGCTGGGCACAATGCGCGTGACCGAGCAGATTGATGCTTTAACCACGCTCTCAACAAACCCCTACAAATACCTGATCGTGCCGCGCTTTGTCGCTGCCACCCTTATGATGCCGCTGTTGGTTCTGGTGGCTGATATTATCGGCGTTTTCGGCGGTTTTTTGGTGTGCGTTTACGGGCTTCATTTCAACGCCGCCAACTATCTCAACCAAACATGGGAGTATCTGGAGTTCCGCGACGTGACCTCTGGCCTTTGGAAGGCGGCGATGTTCGGCGCGATTGTCGCGCTGATGGGATGCTATAACGGCTTCAACTCGCAAGGCGGGGCGCAAGGCGTCGGCGCGGCGACAACGAATGCCGTCGTGTCGGCCTCGATCATGATTTTGATCACCAACTATTTGATGACGGGGATTCTCTTTGCCACAAACTAACGCCCTCACCCCGAAGATTGAGCTGCAAAACGTCACCAAATCGTTTGGCAGCAAAAAGGTTTTGCGCGGCATCGATCTTTCCATCGCGCCGCAAGAGTCTGTGGTCGTTATCGGCGGATCGGGCACGGGCAAATCCGTTTTGCTGAAATCGATCCTTAGCATTATTCGCCCCGATAAAGGCTCGATCAAAATCGATGGGCAGGAAACCGTCGGCCTTTCCGGTGCGGCCCGCGATGAGCATCTGGCCAAGTTCGGGATGTTGTTTCAAGGCTCCGCCCTGTTTGACTCCTTGCTGGTATGGGAGAACGTCGCTTTTAAGCTGTTGCGGGCTGAACATATGCCGCGCGCGCAGGCGAAAGAACGCGCGATTGAAACGCTGGCCTCTGTAGGCCTTGCCGCCGATGTTGGTGAGTTGGAGCCTGCCGAGTTATCAGGTGGCATGCAAAAGCGCGTGGCGCTGGCGCGTGCCATCGTTGCCAACCCTGAAATCGTTTTCTTTGATGAGCCGACGACGGGCCTTGATCCCATCATGGCCGACGTGATCAATGAGCTGATCGTCAAATGTGTGCGCGAGCGCGGCATTACGGCGCTGTCCATCACGCATGATATGGCTAGTGCCCGCAAAATCGCGGATCGCATCGCGATGTTGCATGAGGGCAAGATTATCTGGCAGGGTCATAAGTCCGAGATCGACAATTCCGGTAACGCCTATATCGAGCAGTTTATTCATGGCCGCGCCGAAGGGCCCATCAAAATGCAAGTCCGGCATATGTAAAAGTGGAGCTATCCTGCTCGTTTTTTAGGCATTTTTGAACATGGCCACAGAGCGCGATAGGAGCCCGTGGAGTTCGGTGAAATTCGCTGGCTATATACCCAGCCGAGACATCGAAATAACGCACCCACGCTCATCCTAAGCGTCGTGAGAGGCGTTTAAAATGTGGGCTATAGCAACAGTCACTTTTCTATTAAAACCCGACCCCAAAATTAACCCTGTTGGCCTCTGCACCTTTTGTGTGCAAGGCGTCCCTTCCAAGCCTCCGTTGGCTGGTTATGGAGGTGGGGAGTGCCGCTTGGCTGAAGGCTATCCGGTCACAGGATGAAAGTCTGATCATGTGCGCTCAGTCGCTCCCCCCGTCATCCCAGAAAACTTTCTCTTCGGCTCACTCTTGTGAGACGAAAGAAAGTTGATCTGGGATCCAGCCTCTTTTTCCATCCTCACTGTCTTTGTTTATCGCTTATGGAGAGCGAGGCTGGATCCCACGTCCATTTTCTTTCGCGCAAGGGGCGCGAAGAGAAAATGCCTGCCCTGCGAAGCCTTGGCGTAGCGGGGTCTTGGGATGACGAGATTGGTGTGAGGGATGACGAATAGGGAAAGGCCGTGCCGCTTTCTGAATCCTGAATCCTAACTATAGCGATGAACGAGCTACACGCCGAACATATCCTTGACCTTGGCAAAGAAGCTTTCGCTTTCGGGGTGAGTCTTGCTGTTTTCGGATTCGATAGCGAATTCTTCCAGCAATTCCTTTTGCCGTTTGTTGAGATGCGCGGGCGTTTCCACCATCAGCTCGACATACAAATCGCCGCGTGAGGAAGAACGCAGGATGCTCATCCCCTTGCTACGCAGGCGAACCTGATGGCCTGTTTGCGTGCCCGCCTTAACCTCGACGTCAGCCTTCGTCCCATCGATCACGGGAACAGCAACCGAGCCGCCGAGCGCCGCCATCGTCATCGGAATGGGGACGCGCACATGAAGGTTCGCGCTATCGCGCTGATAAAGCGGATGTCCCGCGACGCTAAGGATGACATACAAATCACCAGCATGGCCGCCATGAGCGCCCGCCTCGCCCTCACCCGACAAACGAACGCGCGTGCCGCTTTCAACGCCCGCCGGTATCGTCACCGCCAGCGTGCGCTCCTTGCGCAGGCGGCCTGTGCCATGACAATTCCGGCAAGGATCCTTAATCACGCGCCCCGCGCCCTGACACGTCGGGCAGGTGCGTTGGATCGTGAAGAAACCCTGTTGCATCCGTACCTGTCCGTGCCCTTCGCAGGTCGAACAAGTCACGGGCGAAGAGCCTGCCGCCGCGCCGCTGCCGCTGCATGTCTCGCAGGTCACCAGCGAGGCGACCTTGATATTTTTCTCGCAGCCCTTAAAGGACTCTTCCAGCGTGATGGTCATGTCATAGCGCAGATCCGCGCCGCGCTGGCCCATCGTCTGGCTCTCGCCGCGCCGACGCGCGCCGCCACCGCCCAAAATCTCGCCGAACATTTCCTCAAAAATGTCGCCAAAGCCGCCTGCGAAGTCAAAGCCGCCGCCACCGAACCCGCCGCCCATGCCACCTTGCTCAAACGCGGCGTGGCCATAGCGATCATAGGCTGCGCGTTTTTGCTCATCGCGCAGCACGTCATAGGCTTCGTTAATTTCCTTAAACTTGTGCTCGGCCTCTTTGTCGCCGTGATTTTTGTCAGGGTGATACTTCATCGCCATCTTGCGATAGGCTTTTTTCAAATCATCCGCCGACGCATCGCGTGAGGATCCCAACAAGTCGTAGTAATCGGATTTAGACATTAGATAGTCTTTCTCTTCGCAAAAATATCGGGAACCAAAGCTTCAACCGCCAACCAATGAGCCTAGTTTGGCTTGATCACTGAATGCGTCTGTGGCGCCACAAGGGCGCCACGACGATCATAGAAAAGGGTTTCGGTTTGTCTCACAACTTACTTCTCGTCCTTCACCTCCGTGAAGTCCGCATCAACGACGCCTTCGCCCGATGGCGCTTCGGCTTGCGCTTCGTTGCCTGCTGGTGCGGCGGACGCTTCTTGCTGCGCCTTGTACATCGCCTCGCCGATCTTCATGGCGGCTTGCGTCAGAGCATCGGTTTTGGCTTTGATCGAAGCCGCGTCCCCGCTGTCAAGGACGGCCTTCAAATCCGCAATGGCGGACTCGACGGCGCTCTTGTCGCCCGCCGCAACCTTGTCGCCCACTTCCGTCAGCGACTTTTCGGTCGAGTGGATGAGCGCGTCCGCATGGTTGCGAGCGTCCACGGCCTCACGGCGCTTTTTGTCGTCCGCCGCATTGGCTTCCGCTTCATGCACCATCTTTTGGATGTCGGCATCCGACAAACCGCCCGAGGCTTGGATCTTGATCTGTTGTTCCTTGTTCGTCGCCTTATCCTTGGCCGTGACATGCACAATGCCGTTGGCGTCGATGTCGAACGTCACTTCAATCTGTGGCACGCCACGCGGCGCGGGCGGAATGCCCATCAAGTCAAACTGGCCCAGCATCTTGTTATCGGCAGCCATCTCGCGCTCGCCTTGGAACACGCGGATCGTCACGGCGTTCTGACTATCCTCGGCGGTTGAGAAGACTTGGCTCTTCTTGGTCGGGATTGTCGTGTTGCGTTCAATCAGGCGCGTGAACACGCCGCCCAGCGTTTCAATGCCCAGCGAAAGCGGAGTCACGTCAAGAAGCAAAACGTCCTTCACATCGCCCTTCAAAACGCCGCCCTGAATGGCTGCACCAATCGCGACGACTTCATCAGGGTTCACGCCGCGATGCGGCTCACGCTCAAAGAACTTTTTGACGGTTTCGATGATCTTGGGCATGCGCGTCATGCCGCCGACAAGAATGACCTCGTCGATTTCAGAGGCCTTAAGCCCCGCATCGGCCAGCGCCTTGCGGCAGGGTTCTACGGTGCGTTGCACTAGCTCATCCACCAAAGACTCAAGCTTGGCGCGGGTTAGCTTAACGGACAAATGCTTGGGGCCAGCCTGATCCGCCGTGATGAACGGCAGGTTGACTTCGGTTTGCACAGAAGAAGAAAGCTCAATCTTCGCTTTTTCAGCCGCTTCCTTCAGGCGTTGCAAGGCAAGGCGATCCTTACGCAGATCGATGCCCTGCTCGTTTTTAAACTCATCACATAGGAAATCCATGATGCGGGCGTCAAAATCTTCGCCGCCAAGGAACGTGTCGCCGTTCGTGGATTTGACTTCGAACACGCCATCGCCGATTTCCAAAACGGAGACGTCGAACGTGCCGCCGCCAAGGTCATAGATGGCCACAGTGCCTGTCTTCTTTTTCTCAAGGCCATAGGCCAGCGCGGCAGCGGTGGGTTCGTTGATGATGCGAAGGACTTCAAGCCCCGCGATCTTGCCCGCGTCCTTGGTCGCTTGGCGTTGACTGTCGTTAAAATAGGCTGGAACGGTGATGACGGCCTGCGTCACCTTTTCGCCCAGATAGGCTTCCGCCGTTTCCTTCATCTTAATCAGAATAAAGGCTGAAATTTCGCTGGGGCTATAGCTCTTGCCCGTGCATTCCACCCATGCGTCGCCATTGCCATTCTTGACAATCTTATAGGGGACGAGGTTGATATCTTTTTGTACCATCGGATCGTTGAAGGCGCGGCCAATCAGGCGCTTGATGGCAAAGAGCGTGTTTTCGGGGTTCGTGACCGCTTGGCGCTTGGCGCTTTGGCCAACAAGACGCTCACCGCTGGATGAAAAAGCCACGATCGAGGGAGTCGTGTTCGCGCCCTCCACGTTAGGGATAACTTTGGCGGTTCCGCCCTCCATCACCGAGACGCAGGAATTGGTTGTACCAAGGTCAATGCCGATCACTTTTGCCATTTCATAACTTCCTTTATGGTCAAGATGTTAGGGGGCACTTCTTTGCCGCCCCCCAAAGCCTCAAGAGATATATAGGCACTCTTTTGCGCGATGCAATGGGTGCAGCCTCTTTTTTTATCCCCAGCTATTTTTGGTGAGGATTAACCTTACCTGCCGCAGCGCAGCAAAGAAAGTGTTTGAAAATCTTTTTTGAAAAGACAATGGTAGCGCCCATCAAACACTCCCTTCAAAAAGGAAATAGAATCATAATGACGTATACTTCTCGCAAAGCGCTCCTTCAGGCCCCCTTCCGCAAAGAGAAGGATCTTCTTGGCCTTGACGATGTTCCGGCGCAGGCCTTATTCGGTATCCATACCGTCCGCGCTATCGAGAATTTTCCTGTTGCTAACCGTGACGTTCACCCTGCCCTTATTCATGCCTTTGGCGATGTCAAAGGCGCGTGCGCTAAAACAAGCCGTGCCCTAGGTTTTTGGGCCAAAGACGAAGTCAAATTCAACGCGATCATGACCGCGTGCAAAGAAATGGCCGATGGCCTTTTGGATTCCCATGTTGTTGTCGATGCCTTGCAAGGCGGCGCGGGAACCAGCACCAACATGAATGTCAACGAAGTTCTAGCCAACCGTGCAATCCAGATTCTGGGTGGCACGCTGGGCGACTATATCAAGGTTCATCCACTGGATGACATCAACCTGCATCAATCGACCAATGACGCTTATCCCACCGCTTTGAAGCTGGCGATTATCGTGCAGATCAAAGCTTTGAAGGCGAGCCTGTCGGCGCTGATCAAAGCCTTCCGCGATAAGGAATTGGCATTCTCTGACGTTGTGAAGATTGGCCGCACGCAGCTGCAAGATGCCGTTTTGACGACATTGGGCCGTGAAATGGGCGCGTATGCCGAAGCCCTGTCCCGTGACCAAGGACGCCTTGACCGCGCGATTGAGGCGATGCTGGTCGTCAACCTTGGTGGTACGGCGATTGGTACGGGTATGGCCGCGCCGGAAGCCTATATCGAAACGGTTGCCAAGACCTTAGAGGGCATGACGGGCTATCCCTTTGTCCGCGCCTCTAACTTGATCGACAACACGCAAAACGCCGACGCTTTTGTTGAGGTTTCGGGTCTTATGAAATCCTGCGCCGCGACGCTGATCAAGATCGCGACGGATTTGCGCCTGATGTCCTCTGGCCCCGATGGAGGCCTTGGCGAGATCGCTCTGCCCGCACGTCAGGCGGGATCGTCGATTATGCCCGGTAAGGTCAACCCTGTTATTCCCGAAACGGTGACGCAGGTCGCCTTGCGCGTGATCGGTTATGACAACCAAGTCACCTTGGCTGCCGCGATGGGCAACCTAGAGTTAAACGCCTTCCTGCCACTGGTCGCCGACTCGCTTTTGGACGGCATTGACATCATGGCGAACGCCATGATGACCTTCCGCGTCAAATGTATCGAAGGGATCACCGCCAACAAGAATCGCTGCCATGCGAATGTCGAAGGATCGACGGCCATTCTGACCGCTTTGGTTCCCATGATTGGTTACAGCCAATCCGTCAAAATTCTTCACGATGCGCAAGAACAAGGCAAATCGGTGCGAGATGTTGTTATTGATGCGGGGCACATGAAGGTGGAGGAGTTCGATGCGATGCTTTCGCCAGAATCCGTCAATCGCCTTGGTTCTCCTTTGTATATCAATCAGGACTAAACCCTAGGTTGTTGACTCTTTCTTAAGGCTCACCTGCTACAATAGCTTAGTTTTGTTTTTACACGTCAAGGCGTTATGGGCAATAAGTTATCACCGCAGATGTTTTTGGAGAAGATTCCGGCGCTCGCAGCGCATTTCCGGATTGCCATTAATATGCGCAAATCGAGGGAAAAGCTGCGGATTCTGGTGGTTGAGGATCAGCTTTTCTCGCGCAAGATTCTGGAAGAGCTTCTCCACCATGCCTATTTTGTCGACACGGCGGCCACCTCACAAGAGGGTATGCGCCTTTACCTAGAACAAGCGCCTGATATTGTCCTTTTGGATATCGAGCTTGCGGATGAAAGCGGACATACGCTTGCACACTTTATCAAAGGGATTGACCCTGCGGCATTCGTCGTTATGGTAACGGGCAATAACTCTTCTGAGGATGTTAATCAGGCTGTCAGCAATAAGGTCGATGGCTTCATTGTTAAGCCGTATAACAAATCGAAGATATTCGATTGCTTGGAAAAATTCTTGACGCTTCATCCGGATCGCCGACCACAGGAGAAGAAACCATGACCGACTCCGTTAATCTTGAAAATCTGCGTGAAATGACGGGCGGCGATAAGGATCTGGAAAAGGAACTTTTCGACGTTTTCATCACGTCCTCTGATGATTGTTTGAACAGTCTTAAGGCTAATCTTGACGCTGGTAACGAAGAAACGTGGCGCACGCAAGCCCATGCGTGGAAGGGCATGAGCCTGAATCTAGGTGCCGGAACGCTTGGCACGCTCTGTGCCGAGGCGCAGATGAACCACATTGCCCCGCAAGATGAAAAAGAGAAGCTTCTGGCGGCGATTGAGGCGGAATACGAAAAGGTTAAAACCTATTTGAAAAACGTATAAAGAGCTTTTTTTCGCCCCCCCTTCCAACTTCCCTTATGGGGGGGCTTCCGATCTTTTTTAGATTTTGCGTCTTTTCTCCTTTCGCCGGATGAGTTAGACAGGTGTTATACCAACGACCCTAATACTGACTTTTGTGGAAAGGTTATTCCTTTAGCGTCATACCGGCGAAGGCCGGTATCCAGTCGCGCCGTGTCCACGGCGCATAAGAGTCTTATGCCGCGCAGACGCGCGGCGCTGGATCCCGCTTTTCAGCGGGATGACGAAA
>JBAZRW010000009.1 GCA_041662785.1 Bdellovibrionales bacterium
CCTTCGCTCACTGGAAAAACAAGGTCAAAATACATCGAGGATTGAAGAAGGATCGGCGGAGAAAAATGATCAGCTTTTTGCTCTCAAAATCGTGAATCTACCCACACCTTTTGATCATTATGCCGAATTAACTGATAAGAAAAAGAAAACGGGATCCCCGCTTTCCCCCTACGCTGCTTCGCAGCTTCGGCGCGACAGGTCGCGGGGATGACAATAGAGGTATAAATTTAAAACAAAGACCGTCATGCCCGTGAAAACGGGCATCCCGTTTGGTTTCTTTCAATGAGCCAGTTTATAGGGTCGTTGGTATAAGACACAGGCCTTTAACCGGCATACGCTTTGATGTTGCGGTGAACGCGCTCGCGCACAGGCTCTCCCCCTGATGGAAAGACAAAATCCTTGCCCGTAATCGCTTCATAAAGGCTGATATACCGCGCTGAAAAGTCGACAAGTGTTTCATCGGGAATTTCAGGAATCGACTCTTTATAAGGGTCGCAGCGCTCAGCAATCCATAGACGCAAAAACTCCTTATCAAGACTTTCCGGCTCTTTGCCATCGGCATGACGCGCTTCATAAGTCGCGGCCTTCCAGTAACGGCTGCTGTCAGGCGTATGGATTTCATCGGCGATGGTTAGGCTCCCCTGTTCGTCATAGCCAAACTCATACTTTGTATCGACAAGGATCAAGCCCTGCTTCGCCGCAATTTCGCGGCCCCGCGCAAACAAAGCTAATGAGGCCTTTTCTATTTCCTGCCATTGCGCTGCCGTCAAAACCTTTCTCTCCAGAACCTCGTCCGGTGTTATGGGAACATCATGCTCGCCCATAATGCCTTTGGTTGTGGGGGTCAGAATCGTCGCAAGTAGTTTGTCATTCTTCTTCATGCCATCGGGCAGAACTACACCATAAGGCTTACGGTTACCGACATGGTACATCGACCAAATTGCCGTCGAGGTCGAGCCTGTCAGATAGTCGCGCACCACAATTTCAACGGGCAGCATGTCCAACTTGCGCGCCACAACGACGTTAGGGTCTGGATATTCGATGATGTGGTTGGGAATGATGTCCGCCGTCGCCTCAAACCAGAAACGCGCCGCCGACGTCAATACCTGCCCCTTAAAAGGAACAGCGGCCAGAACTTGATCGAACGCGCTTTGACGATCCGTAGTAATCATCAGGCGGCGATTACCGGACAAATCATAATGATCGCGCACCTTACCCCGTCCAAAGTTGGGAAGCTCAGGAAACTCGGCATCAACAAGGACATCATGAAGATGGGCACTGATAATGTTGTGTAATGTTGATTGATCGGTCATGGGTTTTTCTAATCCGTTTGTTGCGTGCGCCACTTGTCGCAGTAACGGTTGGTGATGGGATAGCGCCTATCCTTGGAAATATGGCGGCGCGTGACCTTGGGACCCGGTGGCATTTGACGGCGCTTATATTCAGCTTTATCCAGCATGGTATAAACACGGCGCACCATGGCGGGGTCATGTCCCATCATGGTTGTTTCCGCTACGGCCAAATCCTGCTCGATCAGGCAGCGCAGAATATCATCAAGTGTCGCATAGGGAGGCAAGGAATCCTGATCCTTCTGAAGAGGCCTAAGCTCAGCTGATGGCGCTTTAGTCATCACCCGCGCGGGGATCAACGTTCCCTCGCCGCCCAAAGCGCCAACGGGCTTTTTGTTGTTGCGCCAGCGCGCCAATTTGTACACTTCGGTTTTATAGACGTCTTTCAAGGGTGCGTAGCCACCGCACGTGTCGCCATAAAGCGTCGTATAGCCAACGGCAATTTCCGACTTGTTGCCGGTCGCCAGAAGCATGGAGCCGCTTTTGTTCGAAAGAGCCATCAACAGCGTGCCGCGTAGGCGGGCTTGGATATTTTCCTCAGTCACATCGGGCTGGCATCCCGCGAATTGTTCGGCGAGCAGGTGATCGAAAACCGTCATCGCCTCTTGGATAGGGATGGTATCCAAACGGCAGCCCAGCGCTGCGGCCACGGCGGCGGCATCCTCAATCGAGTCTTTTGAGGTATAGGGCGAAGGCATCATCACGGTGCGAACATTGCCCGCCCCCAAAGCATCGACGGCCAGCATGGTGGTCAAAGCGCTGTCCACGCCGCCGGAAAGGCCAACCAGAACGCTTTTAAAACCGTTCTTTAGGACATAGTCCTTTATCCCAATCATCAACGCCCGATAAATCGATTCCTCGCTTTGCGGAATGTCGGCAAGGGGTGTTTGCTCTGGCATAAGCTTGCCATCGCTGACCGCACAGGTGACTAGGGCGATCTCTTCTTCCCATGCCTTGGCTTGAACCTTAATCTGGCCATAGGCATCCATGGCAAAAGACGCGCCCTCGTACACCATCTCATCCTGTCCACCAACCTGATTGACGTAAATGAGCGATAGCGCGGTTTCGCGAATGCGTTCCCGCGCCAGATCATAGCGCTTTTGCTGCTTGCCCACCTGAAACGGACTGCCGTTCAAAACCAACAGGATCTCCGCGCCTTTGTTTTTGATGTTTTCCGTAACGCCTGAAACCCACATATCCTCGCACAATAAAACGCCAAGGCTATGGCCGCGCCACGAAAGGGGATCGGGCATTTCGCCTGCCGAAAAGAGCCTTTTTTCGTCAAAGGGGCCGTAATTGGGAAGCTCACGCTTAAATGTTTGGCCTACAATCGCCCCGCCGTCCAAAAGCAAGGCGGCGTTGTAAAGCTTTTCACCCACGGCCCACGGCGTACCCAGCAAAATCGCAGGCCCCATGGCTGTTTCTCGCGCCAGTGCGTCCACGGCCTCGCGGATCACCTTATGCAAGCGTGGCTTCAAGATGAAGTCATCGGGCGCATAGCCCGTCAAGGCCATCTCGGACGTCATGAGCAGGGAGGCTCCACGCCTTTCAGCCTCGCGCCAAGCCGTCATGATTTTGGCCGCATTCCCCGCAATATCACCCACGATAGGGTTAAGTTGCGCCAAGGCCAACGACAAGGGCTCAGTCATAGTGTGCTCCAAGAAACGTCAGAGGTTTTAGTTTATTCAGGCTTCACGGGTTGAGCCGTCGATGCGCTTAAGTCTGCGGCAGCCTTATCGATCAAGGCTTGCGCCGACTTCGTCACCAAAATGCCCGTCGCCTCGGCATCGCGCTCTGCCTCTTTGGTAAGGCAGTTCATGTAGTCCTGCATGTCCGTCACATACTTGTTGTGCGCGGCCTTTTGGGTATTAAGGTCATTCGCTGCCGCTTCGGCATCTTTGGAAAGAGCGGCAGGCGTTGCCGGCGCTGTGCATTGCGTCGATTGCCACCTGCCCCGCATATCGGCATAGGTCACGCTACCCGCCAAAACGGGCGTGGTTGCCATCAAGAGAAACAGGAAAAAGAAACTATAAAAAGCGCGCATGGATGAACCCTCCCTTTAACGTGATGTAAAGCAGGAAAACCATAGCGCTTTCACAAGGCTACGCCAACAAGTTTATTCCTCTAACCCATCGTTTCGGCGCAAGTTTTTAAGCTGTGCCGCCACCAAAAAGGCTAATTCAAGCGCTTGAGAGGCATTCAGGCGTGGATCACAGTGCGTTTCATAGCATTCCTTTAGATCATGTTCGGTGATGTCCGAGGCTCCGCCTGTGCATTCCGTGACGTTTCTGCCCGTCATTTCCAGATGGATTCCACCGGGCCAGACGCCTTCCGCCCCGCAAACGTCAAAAAAGCCTTTAACTTCGGCCAGTACCTTGCTGAAATGACGCGTTTTATAGCTTGTTGAAGTCTTTTCCGTGTTGCCGTGCATGGGGTCAGAGCACCAGACAACGTTGCGGCCCTCGGCCTTGATCCGGCGAAGGAGCGGCGGCAAGGAGGCCTCTATCTTGTCCGCGCCCATACGGGCAATGAGAGTCAGCCTCCCCGCTTCATTGGTCGGGTTAAGCATATCGATCAGGCGCAAAAGGTCTTCCACATCCAGTGATGGCCCACACTTCAGGCCAAGAGGATTATTGACGCCGCGCAAAAACTCGACATGCGCGTCATCGGGGCCGCGTGTGCGGTCGCCTATCCACAGCATATGCGCGGAAACGTCGTACCAATCGCCTGTCGTGCTGTCCACGCGGGTAAGCGCTTGCTCATAGGGGAGCAGCAAGGCCTCATGCGAGGTGAAGAACTCTGTCTCGCGGATCGAAGGCGTTGTCTCGCCGTTAATGCCGCACGCCCTCATGAAGGCGAGAGCCTCGCCGATGCGGTTGGAGACATCCTGATAACGCTCGGCCTGCAAATCGCCCGCGACGAAATCAAGGTTCCAGCTATGCACTTTATGCAGATCGGCATAGCCGCCTTGCGCAAAAGCCCTAAGAAGGTTTAGCGTCGCGGCGGATTGATTGTACACTTGCATCATGCGTTCGGGATCGGGAATGCGAGCCTCTGGCGTAAAATCAAGGCCATTGATGATGTCGCCGCGATAGCTGGGAAGGCTCACTTCGCCCCGTGTTTCGCTGTCGTCTGAGCGCGGCTTAGCAAACTGCCCCGCCATGCGACCCACCTTGACGACGGGGATGGAGCCGCCAAACGTCAGCACCACGGCCATCTGCAAAATCACGCGGAAGGAGTCGCGAATGTTGGCCGCGCTGAACTCGGCAAAGCTTTCGGCGCAGTCGCCGCCTTGAAGCAAAAAAGCGTTTCCTGCGGCCACTTGCGCCAGTCCTTTTTTCAGACGTCTCGCCTCGCCCGCAAAAACCAAGGGTGGCTGTTTGGCCAAGCGCGTTTCAACCCCCGCGACTTTTTCTAGGTCGGGATAGGTAGGCTGCTGCAAAACTTTTTTCGTGCGCCATGTTTGGGGAGACCAGTCGGTGTGTTTCATGATTTTTGCCTATGCGTAATAAGGAGCCGGTGATCCGGTGGTTTTGTGTTTTAATAATGGGGGTGAGCAGCGTTGTTTATGATCCGGTTTTACCGGAACCAATAACCAAAATAAAAGCCATAAACGCCACCAGCAAAGGCGCGTTTTTGAACGGCTGTTAAAGATGATTCTGGACTTGTCATGGGATGACTATACTCGGTCTATGGGCTAGGCGCAATCCCGACCGCGTGTTTTTTGTGGGAAAGAGAATCCATATAGGCCACGACTCGTTCAATGTTGGGATTAAAATACTTGGCCCCTTGGGATTGGAAGCCATTTCCTGCCACGCCCTTGACAAAAGACCGAAAGTTTCTGGTGGAAAGGGGCTTGTCCCATTCTAGGCCAAGCTTCTCATTCTCCTTGCAGGCCTGTGGACCCGTAAGGCCGATGGCGGGAAGCAAATCGGCATCGCCCAACATCTTGGCTTTTTCGGCTACATCGGGACGCAGGCCTTCGGGGTAAGCCTTGACCATATCTTCTGCTCTGCCTGCCAAATCCGTCCATCGCAGCATAGTTTGAATGTCACGGATTGTTTGATCATCGACCCACGCCGCTTTAAAGAGGGGACGGGCATAGGCCATAGACTTATCCTCAAGACGAAAAGGTATGTGTTTCCCATTGACGGTATTGGTGCTGCCGTCATGGTTGACGTCATGGATCATCGCCGCGATAAGAAGGTCCAAAGGCGGAGGCTGTATCCCCTTCCTGTCAGACAGTTGGCTGATAACAAAAGTGTTGATTAAAACCTGCTTTAAGTGGTCGGCGTTGTGATAATCGTTGTTGAGATGATGGGCGGATAAATCCGAGTCTAACTGTAACGCGGTTAATTTTCCCGCTTCGTATAAGGTGGGATTGCCGCCCTGCCCGCCATAAGAGCAAAGATCAAAAAGAGTGCTAAAGGATGCCGCATTAATCGTTTTATAGGCATTCGTAATTTCAAAGGCTAACGCCCAGCACGGCACGGATTGATCGCGGCATAACGCGCTCAAATGCTCAATCGTTTTTTTTGTCGTCAATATGTTCTTGTCGATCATTTTTCCACCACGCGCCATTATAGCATTTACACCTTTATTTTTAGTATAAATTGCACGGGGGATCACATAACCACTTTATAAATATGACTTATTTGGCCTTAGCCCTACTCCACCGTTACGCTTTTGGCGAGGTTACGGGGTTGGTCAACGTCCGTTCCTTTGGCCAGAGCGGTGTAATAGGCCAGAAGCTGCACAGGGATGGTGTAGAGGATCGGTGCGACGACAGGATGGCATTCCGGCAACGTCGTCACCCAATAAGGTTTGCTGCCCATGTTCGCAAGGCCAGCCTTATCGGTGAAGAGAACAACCTTACCACCACGCGCGACAACTTCCTGAATGTTGGATGCTGTTTTGTCGAACAGCGCATCATGCGGCGCGACGACGACAACGGGCATTGTTTCATCAATCAGCGCAATGGGGCCGTGTTTCAGTTCGCCCGCCGGATAGCCTTCCGCATGAATGTACGAGATTTCTTTAAGTTTGAGAGCGCCTTCCAACGCGACGGGATACATCAGGCCACGCCCTAGATATAGCACGTCTTTCGCATCGCAAATCTTTTGCGCCAACTCCTGAATCTTGTGATCTTCGCGCAAGACGTCGTTGAGCTTGGCTGGAACCTCGCGCAAGGCTTGCAGAATTTCGGCAATTTTCGCCTCATCCATTGCGCCGCGCGCCTTCGCCGCATCCAGCGCCAGACACAGCAAAACCGTTAGCTGCGTTGTAAAGGCTTTGGTAGAGGCCACAGAGATTTCGGGGCCGCAAAGCGTCGCGACCATCGCATCCGCTTGCCGCGCAATGGTGCTGTGTTGTGCGTTGACGACGGCCAGAATCTTTTGCCCGTGTTGCTTCGCATAGTTCAAGGCGGCAAGCGTGTCCGCTGTCTCGCCCGATTGTGAGATGACGATCATCGCGCCCCCGTCAGCCATTGGGGATTGGCGATAGCGGAACTCCGAGGCGACATCGATCTCGACGGAAAGGCCAGCCAACTGCTCAAACCAGTACTTCGCCACCATGCCCGCATAGGACGCCGTTCCGCACGCCACGATGGTCAGGCGCGGGAGGTTTTTCCAATCAAACGGCAAAGGCGGCATCGAGAGGCGGTTGTCGGTGGTCACAAGCGCGTTCATCGTATCGCCGATCACGGCGGGCTGCTCAAAAATCTCTTTAAGCATAAAGTGGCGATATTCGCCCTTGCCAATGACCGCGCCGGAAAGCGCCGTTTCCTGAATCTTGCGCTCGACGATGTTGTCGTCCTTGTCGTGAACGACGGCTTTGCCCGCCGTCAGCTCGACCCAGTCGCCTTCCTCCATATAGGATATGCGGTTGGTTAGCGGTGCGAGCGCCAGCGCGTCCGAGCCCAAATACATTTCCGTACCGCCATAGCCGATGGCCAGTGGGCTGCCTCGCCGTGCGCCGATGAGCAGGCCATCATGTCCCGTAAAGATAATGGCGAGGGCAAACGCGCCCTCTAGCCGTTTAAGGGCTTTGGCTGTCGCGTCTTGGGGTGTCAGGCCGCTTTGCAAATAGTCCGTAATCAGGTGAGCGATGCTTTCCGTATCCGTCTCGGACTTGAAGACGTGGCCTTTGGCCTCTAGCTCTTTACGCAGATCGCGATAGTTTTCGATAATGCCGTTATGGACGACCGCGACTTGTGAGGAAAAATGGGGATGCGCGTTATCCTCTGTCGGGCGGCCATGCGTGGCCCAGCGTGTGTGACCAATGCCAACCTCACCCGCCAGAGGCTCGTTCCCAACTTTATCGGCTAGCGCCTGAAGCTTGCCCACGGCGCGGCGCGTTTCAATGCAGCCGTTAACCAAAGTCGCCACGCCCGCGCTGTCATAGCCTCGGTACTCCAGCCGCCTCAGGCCATCCACAAGTAAACCGACCACAGGACGCTGCGCCAAGATACCAACAATACCACACATGAGAGAACGACTCCTTATAGAAAAAGGAAGGATATAAGCTGTCACCTTTTTGCCCCTGCCCGCGCCTCTTGGCAATCCCCCTGCCCGTCAACTTGCACGACAAAATGTTACGGATAGAGGCAAAAACAGCTTGATTAACCAATCTTTTTTTACTTGCGACCTTGTCATGGGGCTATTCTCATGCAACATTTCACCGATTTCGCCGCACAACCCTATTCGTAAGAGGTATTTACATGACCGACGCCAACAACGTAGAGCTTTATCAAGCTATTCAAAAAGAATTTCAGGAGCTTTATGCCCTTACGATAAATTACCCTAAGGATGGGAAAAAGGATCCCTGTTCCTTTACCCAAGTTGCGGACATGGTTGTGATTCATTTGGATACAACGCCAGAATCACATTTTGTGGATTCGGGGTTCAACGCCATCAAAGAATTTAAGAAAGTTCTTTCGGATGTTAGCCTTCCCAAAACAGATATCAAAGAGGAATATAGCTACATTCCTGCAGGCTTTCATCACCCAATGTCAATAGAACCAACCATTTCCCGTGAGATGCCCAAGGCTTCCGTTCATGGCCGCGCTATCAAGAATGTAAAAAGCGACATGACGCTGACTCTTTCTTTTGCTCCAGAGAGTTTGGACCTTATCGCTCGCGCTCATCGCTTGGCTCTTTATAGAAAAGCCCACGCCAAATTGACAGCGGTTCATCAAGAAGTTGCGCAATTGGTGGGGACTCTTCCCAAGGAAGAACGCTGCGCTTTCATGAAAAATATTCTCAATGCGCAAGGTTTAGGAAGACTGCGTGATTTGGGAATGCGATAGTCAGCTAAGGTTTCTTCGCTAAACCCATTGACCTTTGAAAAATCTTTTATCAGGAGAATGAACGATGTTTGAAGAAAAAAAGGATACGGCGCTTTCTGCTAAAATTGTGGAGGCTTTCAAAACATTCCATGAATTTGCTATAACATCTTTGATACAGGATAATAAACACCTAGAGATATCGAGCGTATTTCTACATCATGAAATAGACGGCAAAATCACTTTTTACGTTAAAACGCCGGTCAAATCTTTTAACGCTGTTTCTGGGATCCCTCCTGTGCTTGATCTCTTTAGCAAAACATTAAAAGCATATTTTCCTGCCACAGAAAGTAAATTGAATAGTCTTTTGAAGGGAAGCGGTTCTCGCATAGCGCAGGAGATGGTTATTCCCTGTGCTTCCAATAACCTTTCGCTTATATACATGCAGGAGGCCTATAGCGCCTTTCGGGTCAAGCTTGCTTGTCAGGCGTTTGAGCCTTTTCTCGATCAGGTCAGCAAAATGGCACCATCGATCAGGGAAGGCATGGCAACATTGGAGAAAATTGAGCAATCCTATCCACGGCCTGTGCGTCAACGCTTCCGCAATATGGTCAAGAATACTGTCACGATATGTACGGCTAGGGGTCTTGATCTTTAAGCGGTCTCTGGACTTTAGAAATTCCGGTACGCCAGCGCAAATCCCCTCGGGGATGGGATGACCGTAAGGTCTAAGGCGCGTTCTGGCTTAGCGACATTGCCGATGGTTTTATCGCCCGTCGAGGCGACGTTTTGGATATAGTACGTCCCGCGATAGCCTGCCGTATCCAAAAACGCGATCATCCACGCCAAGTCTTTTTCATCCAG
Organism: Bdellovibrionales bacterium; assembly: GCA_041662785.1. Classification (NCBI taxonomy): domain Bacteria; kingdom Pseudomonadati; phylum Bdellovibrionota; class Bdellovibrionia; order Bdellovibrionales; species Bdellovibrionales bacterium. Next base: position 9,499 of record JBAZRW010000009.1, read on the forward strand.
CAAGTCGGGATGAACCGTCGTGCGGATTTCAAAAGTGATGGCAGAAGCCGCCGCCTCTATCAACAGTCCCAGACTTTGCGTAAACGGCTCCCATAATTTGGCTGTGCCGACCAACTTTTCTGCTTTTTCTGGTGGGCATTTGAAGTCCATGGCGACGTAATCCGCAAGCCCCTCGTCCAGCAGCCCACGCAGCACTTCGGGGCGCGAGCCGTTGGTATCCAACTTGATTTTAAAGCCCATCGTCTTTACGCGGCGCATCAGATCGGGCAGCCCCGCATACAGCGTCGCCTCACCGCCCGAAAACACAACGGCGCTGAGTTTACCAATGCGCTTTTCAAGAAAAGAGATGATCTCGTCGTCCTCTTTCTCGCCTTTCCCCAAAACGATGTTGGGGTTATGGCAATACGCGCAACGCATATTGCACCCCGCCACCCAAACGATGCAGGACATCTCATTCGGATAATCGAGGAGGGAGAACGGGGTTATGTCGTAAAGAGAAGGCATGTCCAGAGTCCAGAGTTCAGAGTTCGATGATTGGAGCGTCAAAAGAGAAAGGGGGAAAGGGTTATTTTCCCTTCCCCCCCCTAAACTCTGAGTTCCGATCTCTGAACTCTAGTTGCAGCAACCTGTTGTGCAGGTGTGATGTTTGCGGATAGCGTCCTCGGTGAAGTGGACGCGCTCACGATGTTCACCCTTCTTGCCGATGTTAAAGCTGTCCACGGGACGGAAGTAGCCCATCACGCGAGTCCAGACCTGTGTCGTTTCACCGCAATGCGGGCATGTGGGTTGTTCGCCCTTCAGATAGCCATGCTCATCGCAGACCGAAAAGACTGGCGTGATCGTGATATAAGGCAGCTGATAGTTGGTCAAAACCGCCTTCACGAACTGACGGCACGAGTCCGCGGTATCCAGCTTTTCGTTCATGTACATGTGCAAAACTGTGCCGCCCGTGTACTTGCATTGCAGCTTGTTTTGCAGGTCCAAGGCTTCGAACGGATCCTCGGTGCAGCTGGCGGGAAGCTGGCTGCTGTTCGTGTAGTAGATGTTCGGGCCGCTGCCGGACTGCTTGATGCCGGGGAAGCGTTTTAAATCTTCCTTGGCAAAGCGATACGTTGCGCCTTCAGCGGGAGAGGCTTCCAGATTGTACAGGTTGCCTGACTCTTCTTGATAGGTGCGCAGACGGGCGCGGATATGATCCAAAAGGCGCAGCGTGAGCGCAATGCCTTCTTGGTCGGTCATGTCGTGCTTACCGTCCGTGAAGTTTTCAATCATCTCGTTCATGCCATTGACGCCAATGGTGCTGAAGTGATTGCGGAAGCTTGACAGATAACGGCGGCTATAGGGATACAGGCCGCGTTCGAACATTTCGTTCACAAAGACGCGCTTTTTTTCTAGCGTGCTTTTGGCCATATCCATCAGGCGTTCGATCTCGGCGATCAAGCCCGTCTCGTTGCCCTTAAACTTGTGGCCAAGACGCGCCATGTTCAGCGTGACAACACCGATGGAGCCCGTCATTTCGGCAGAGCCAAACAGGCCGTTGCCGCGCTTTTGAAGCTCGCGTAAGTCCAGTTGCAAGCGGCAGCACATCGAGCGCACCGCGTTGGGCTTATAGGCTTCGGGGTTCTCAATCAGTTTGCCGTTTTCGTCCAGCTTATATTGGCTACCAATAAAGTTCTGGAAGTACGAGCTTCCCACCTTGGCGGCGTTTTCAAAGATCGCATCGGCGATTTTGTTATTCCAGTCGAACTGCTCGGTGATGTTGACCGTTGGAATCGGGAATGTGAAGGGTTGGCCTGTGCTGTCGCCCTCTGTCATTACGTCATAGTAGGCGAGGATGATGCGCTCCATCTCTGGAACAAAGTCGGCATAGGTCATTTCCGACAGATTTTTCAGCTCAGGACGACGGTATTTCGCCAACGCAAAGAGCCTGTCCGCCTCGCCTGACTTCAGGCTGGCAAAAAGATGCTCGCCACGCGCCATCGGCATCTGGGGCTTCAAATCGTCGGGAACCGTGATGTCGAGCGTCACGTTCGTAAAGGGCGACTGCCCCCAACGTGCCGGAACATTCAGGTTATAGACAAATTGGCGGATCGCCTTGCGGATTTCGGCGTCATCCAATTGATCGCGGAAAACATAAGGAGCCAGATAGGTATCAAACGACGAGAAAGCCTGAGCGCCAGCCCATTCGGACTGCAAGATGCCAAGGAAGTTGGCCATCTGGCCCAAGGCCTCGCGGAAGTGGCGGGGAGGACGTGAGGACACGCGACCCGTGACGCCATTAAAGCCTTCGCTAAGAAGTTGACGCAGACTCCAACCCGCGCAGTAACCAGCAAGGCTGTCCAGATCGTGGATGTGATAATCGCCCTCGCGGTGCGCCGCACCCTCTTCTTGCGTATAGACCTGATCCAACCAGAAATTGGCGATCACTTTGCCCGCAAGGTTGTTGACGAGGCCAGCATGGCTATAGCCGACATTGGCGTTGGCGTTGATGCGCCAATCGGACTTAGAGAGATACTCGTCCACAGACTCAGAACAATTGATTTTTGTTCCCGTATTTTGTTGTTCTTGATCCGACGAAGCAGGACGCGGTTCAAACGGGATAACTTGAGCTGTAGCGAGATCGAGCATGCATTCCCCCCAAGGACTTCTTGTTGAAGTCGTTTAGTATTTTTGTGTGCACCCACAAGATGAGGGTGGCTTGAGATCATTTAAACACAAAATGTAGTGTGGTCTATTGATCTATGTCAAGTTTAAACAAAAAGATTGGTTAATGGAGATGACCAAAGATTAACCCCTAATTGCCACGATTATGACATGATTCAACCTATCAGCCTATTGGTACGGATTCGTATCAATCGCTGAACTCTTAATAGCACAAAAGGAGTCAAAAATAAATCGACCAACAGCCAAGGAAGGGACGAATTCTGGGGATGGAACTGGGGGTAAAAAGGGGAGAGGTGGCCTACAAGGATATGCCGTCATAACGCCTTATCCCCATCAAAAACAGTTGTATTGTAAGGGTGTTTAGGGGATCGAAACGAAACTTTTGCCTTCTTTTCCATGATAAAAGCCATTGATGAATGTGACTGATTCCATAAGGGTTTTCAAAGAGCTAAGAGCCGATTCGGGGTCGATCAGGGCGTCCAGAAAATTGCGATAGATCCGACTCACGCTCACCATGTCGCAATTTTGAGGCGAAAGGCGGAAATGCGTGACGCCAGCCTCTGCCATCTCGTGCATTTCATTCAATAATACAACATAGCCGCGCGTAAGGGTTTGCGTGCCGTTGACACTCAAAATGGGCTGTCCCGTGATGGTGTCGACATCAAGACCATCGGGATCGTTCTCGCAAACCTTGCGGCAATGATCTTTATCTCGGCCATGGGCGCGGGCGTGATAGCATCGCATCGAGAGTGCCAAAGACTGCCGCCCAGAGACTTGGACTTCGGTTTGAAGAGATTCAATCGGATGGGGTTTAGGCGATTGGTTGGCATAAACACAGTCGTCATCCCGCTGAAAAGCGGGATCCAGCTGCGCGTCGTCCGCCGCGCATAAGAGTCTTTTGCCGCGCAGACGCGCGGCGCTGGATACCGGCCTTCGCCGGTATGACGGTGGTGTTTGCGTCGCGTCCGCTCCTCGCAATGACGACGAATAATTAGCCAACGTCCCAATCGCCTTGCCCGACATCTCTGAGGCAAAAACGACACGCACCGCGCCACGGGCGGCCATAGCCGCCAACGTGCCTTCGTTCATCACGTTGATCATGGGGCCAACAATAAAAGGTTTCCCCTTCAAAAGCTGCAAGGCCGACACGTCGTTGGCCTCAACAAGGCGATCGCCTGATGCCTTTTCGCGCAGGGCTTCCATCTCTCGCGGCAAGGTCAGCAACGCCAGCGAAGACACGACGACCTGCTTGCCCGCTTTTTCCAGTCTTTCGAGAACCTCATCAAGGTAAGGATTGAAAAAAGGCTCGCGCTTTGAGCACACGACTTCACCCACATAAACGCAATCAATAGGGGCTTCATCCGCAATGCGGAAATAGAAATCCCGCTTCTTTTCCGGTGGCCAATTATAGAATAACGGCCCAAGGGTGAGTTTAGCTGAGGGCATTATCGCCATCCCTTCTGATACGCGCCAAGGGTTTGCTGCCCCCCTTCGGCAAGTTGATGCAGTGCGCCTGTATCAATATCGGTTTCGCCAGCCGCAAGAGCATCCAAAACGTGCCGAAAGGAACTGACGACCTGCGTGACGTAGGCGCGCGAGCGTTGCCGTCCCTCGATCTTCAGCGCCGTCACTCCCGCCGCTTTCAGTTGTGGCAAAATATCGATCACGTTCCAGCCCACCGGTTCCTCAAACAAATAAGAAGGTTGCCCCAGCGCCACATAGCGCCCTTTGCATGGCGTGGGATAGGAAGCAGCCTCATCCTTGCCAAAGCGGTTGAGCGTCACGTCACCAAGGCAGGCAAGGCGGCAGCCGCCCTCTTCTTCCTTATAGGCGACATGGCTGGCGGGGGCACAAGCGCCCGCGTGGCTGGGCGACAAGCCCGTCATGTAGGAGGATAGGAAGCACCTGCCCTCGGACATGGTGCCGACGCTGCCAAAGCAGAAAACTTCCGTTTCGATGCGGATTTCGCCGATAATCGCGGCCACTTCCTCTACCGACAAAACACGCGGCAAAACGACGCGTTTGATGTCGAAATTGTCACGATAAAAGGCGATAGAAAGCGGGTTTGAAGCCGCCGCTTGCACCGATAAATGCCGCCTTAGGTTCTGATGCTTGCGCGTGGCGTAATCCAAAAGGCCAATGTCAGCCATGATCACGGCATCCGCGCCTATCGCCGCCGCGTTGTCGATGGCCGCATGCCACGGCTCTGGCTCGCCCGCGAGGGGAAAGGTGTTGATGGCGACCAGCAGCTTGCGCCCGCGTTCGTGGGCATAGGCTGCGCCTTCGGCCATTTCCTCAACATCGAAGTTAAGGCCCGGATAATTGCGCGCGTTCGTAGCATCGCGGAAGCCGCAATAGACCGTATCCGCGCCCGCATCGATGGCAGCGCGAAGCGCGGCGGGCGTTCCCGCAGGGCAAACAAGTTCAAGATACGGAGGTTTCATGAACCCTCTTCATTCGTTCATAAAGGCGCGATCCCAGCGTATCCGCCAACGATAAGAAAAAGCCAGCCGATTTCGCGAAAGGCCCAAAAAGCGACAGGATTTCGGCCATAAGATCGATTTCCTCGCGGTCTAACGTATTGCGAAGGCCAACGATTACAGACGTATCCCCCACAACCTGTATAGCGCGGGAGAAAAAGAGCGTGTCGCCATCCGCCTGCCCCTCCATCATCGCGATCAAGTCCTGAAGCGAGCCTGTGATCGTGGCATCGGCTTGGCACTGTTCGTGAGGGGTAAGGACAGAAAAGGTCACAGGCGCTTGCCCCAGCGTCAGGGCAAAACGATAAGGCGTGTCCGTCGGCGCAAAGATCACAACAGCTTCGCTCAACCGCGCGAGGTTAGCGAACAGCTTGGGGTGGCGCCTGCGGATACGCTGCACGACGATTTCAGTCGTTCGCGCGACGAGAAGCGGCGGCGCGGCCATAAGCGCCATTTTCGCCAATGGCAAAGGAAAGGATCGTTTTTTCATCAAAGAACCATAGCAGAGTTTATAAGACCTTCAAAATAGGTGTCATCCGTCATCCTTATCTCGTCATCCCAAGACCCCGCTACGCCAAGGCTTCGCAGGGCAGGCATTTTCTCTTCGCCCTCTTGGGCTTCGCGGAGCAGGTAGCGGATGGCGCGCAAGCGTCAGACGCTCCCCTCTCGTCATCCCGCACAGCGGATGGCGCGCAAGCGCCAGACGCGTGATGCGGGATCCACAGAGGACTGGGGGCGATACGGCGGTTTTTGGCGGCAAGAAATGAGCTTTCAACTGGGTCCCGCATCTACGCCTTGCGCTATGCACAAGGCTTCGTGCGGGATGACGGAAGGGCTTATTATCGAAAATACAGCTTGCCTCATGTCTTGATATAGATCAAGAATAATGACTATTCCAACCACCTTATAAAAAGGCTTTCCTTTGCCAAACGCCTTGCTCCCTACCCTGTCCTTGCTGGCCGCTCTTCAAAAAGAGCGCGGCATAGCCCTTGTTGAATATGCGCTCACGGATGCGAGTGATATTCTGCCCTTTGAGGATCAGGCCCTCCTTACGCATAAGGAGCTTGTCCTTGCGCAAAAGAACAATCTTGATTTTTGGGTTCTGTTGCCAGAGCGCTTTTTTGAAAGCTTTGCCGAGCGTAATAATGCCACGTTTCGTAAGGAACTTTCGCATGACGCTCTCATCGAATGGTATCTCTTCAATTTAGAGCAGCCCATCTACCAACTGGCCTTAGGTCATCTGGCCAATCATGCTGGTTTTAGTCCCTCTCAGACCAGTGCTTTTATCCATTTTTTGGCCTCGCTTCGGTATTTAAGCCAATTACGCGACAGTGGCCTTTCCATCTATCACAAGGCCGAGATCCTGCCTGTTGATGTCAACCGGATGAAGAATATGGCTCTCTCCTGCCTGTCACGAGAGCGCCTTTTTATGGGTCTTGCCGACGAAAAACTAAGGCTTTGGATGGACGAAGCCCGTGCTCCATCCGCGGCCACCATCGGAAAAATGGATCAGGTTCTTCGGAAAATCAGGGATGGTTATAGCAAAGGGGTTGTGGCGGAAAACCCGATGTCAGCATGGCTGTCCTTATTCAACGACGAGATCGCGCAACGCTATGAATCTTTCATGATGACCCTTTCCCGTCTGACCAATGAAAACAAAGGCGGCGATACAGGCTATAATAGGGGCGTCTCGCTTGAGAGCGACATAGAACAACAATGGGACGTTATTCAAGCGCACCCCCTCTTCCGTGGTCTTTCCGAGGTCGCTCTGCGCAATGTTTTGAAAGGGGCAAAACTTATTGATGTCGATAAAAATACGGTTCTCTTTGCGCAAGGCGATCCGATTTCCCGTTTTATCATTGTTCTTGAGGGTTGGGCGCGTAGCTATAAAACAAGCGCCGACGGACAGGAATCTGTCTTGCAGATTTTGGGAAGAAAAGACTGCATGATGGATCATGCTCTTATGACGGCTTCTTTGGCCCCCTTCACCCTTAAAACTTTTACAAAAGGGCGCATCCTCTCTCTTTCCCTTTCGACGCTGACCGATCATCTTTCGCGCAATCGCGAATTATCGCAAAATCTTTTGCTGGCCTCAACGACACGACTGCAAAGATTGGTCAGTCACTTTGAGCAGATAACGCTTCGCACAGCCGAGCAACGCGTCGGCTGGTTTCTGGTCAACCTCTATCTGGAAACGGGGTTAGAGGGAGAACCCCTTAAACTGCCTTTTGATAAGGCGTTGATCGCGTCCTATTTGAACATAAAGCCTGAAACGTTCTCACGCGTTTTAAAGCAATTTAAACAGCGTGGGTTTCTCATCGATAAACACCAAATTACGATGCCAGAATCGCATGCCTTATGCGAATACTGCGATCCGGACATGGCCTTGCGTTGTTGCCGCGCCGAGGCCGCCAATTGCGCCCCTATCCAAGCGGCGCGTCGGGCACGGGGAGAGGTATAAGATTGAGCTGCGTATAGCCTATCTCCGATAAAGTGATCATAAAAAAAGAAAACAAACGGGATTCCCGCTTTGCCCTTTCGCCCGCCGCAAGCGCGGCGGGACGAGGGCGCGGGAATGACAGGATTTATGTTTTAATTTAAACCCTTACCGTCATCCCCGCGAAAGCGGGGATCCCGTTTTTTTGAATCATTTTATCTGACGTAGGCTATAGATATGGCGAGACAAGAGGCGCGAAGAGAAAGTTTTCTGGGAAGACGTCGGTGGACAAGGTTAGAAAAACGCTCCTCTCTCCTGAAACTTCCCCAAATTTAGCTTTTCCAAAAAGATGATTCAGAAAAGTGTTTGTTTTCAATGGGATAGATGGGGTCGTCGATTTTGACAAAATCGTTATATTTCATCAACATAGATGGTTAATCAGGTACAAACAGACTCAAAAGCGTCTCTCAGTAGGGCTCTGCTCGACGTACGGCCTCTATAAAAGCTCGATTCGTTGATTATAAAGGGTTTTTTACAGTCAAAAAAAAGAGGGGATCCGGCGATCCCCTCTTATATTTTTTCCGCGTGTGTTGGGCGGATTGAGCCTAGGGCTTTACGGGACCAGCAGGCGCTTTCTCATGAGCCACGGGAACCGAGGCGGGCGAGTCAGCTGGCGTAGCCTCTTGATTAGGGAGAACGCCGATTTGCTTAAGGCGGTTGACAAGTTCTTTTGCCGTTGCATTGCCCTGTTCAGCTAATTGACGCGTTCCGACGACAAGGCCGCCAAATTGCGCGTTCAGCTTCTGGCTTTCGGCATAGGGCGTTTCCAGCTGCGCTGCTGTTTGCGTCAGGAAGGAACGATCACGCATAACTTGCGTTAGCTGAAAAACAAAAAACAGCGCCATCGTAAAGGCCATGACGGCCATGGGAAGCAAAAGGTTTTTGACCGTGAGTTGATCGTGTTTGGTGCTTGTCATGGCTTACTCCTCATTCTTTGGTGTTTTAGGCGCCTTGGGCGCGGCCTCGGCTTTTGCTGCCTTATCGGCTCCTTTTTCTGGGATAACAAATCCCTGCGATGTCAAAAGCTCGCGGATTTTTGCATCATTATTTTTGACAGAAGCCTCATACAAGGCGTTTGAAAGCTGTTGGTTCAACGGCAAAACTTTGGAGGCCGTGCTGATGGCCAATTGCTTTTGGTTGATGTCGTTTTGTCTAACCTGATTGCTGTTAATCATGCAGGCATTGGAAACGAACAAAAGGAAGGCCGCTCCAGTAGATAGCATGGTCACCCAGTAAAGGATTTTCTCTGTCATTTTTTCCTCTTTGGTCTGAGATTTGTTATGACCTTGATTCGCAAGGTCTCTTGATATGACAAGATAAGTCTTAATAAATAGTTGACCAATTGCGGGGTAGAATAAATGCGCAAGGAGAGCTCTTATGTTGAGAGCAGAAGAACATAACGTTTCGCGTGATGAACTGGCTCATTTTGGCAGGGAGACGCTTGCGTATATCAAGCCGTTCACCGTCAAAGGGCGCAAGTTTTATATTATCTGCTCGGCAGAAGGCTCACCGATTGGGATCGTGACGGACAGAGATTTGGCTTTTGCTGCCATCCGTCAAAACGATATGGATCCCGTGAGCGTGCATTAGAAGGCTGCTTTGCCTGAAAACTCTATTTGCGGGAAGAAAACAAAACGGGATCCCCGCTTTCGCGGGGATGACGCTAAAGGGGAATGCGGCCACAAAAAACACCGTCACTCCCGCGAAAGCGGGAGTCCCGTTTTCTTGTTTGCTTCTTTTTACCTTCAAAAGCGTTTTTCAGCAGGCTGTTAGTCTTTAAGGGAATCCCCTTGCAGAAACTCTATCGCTTTTTGTAAGCAGGCCTGATGATCGGGGGCGAAATCTTGCCCGCACCACCATGCTTCTGTCTTCTTTAAGGCTTGCCCTAGGCGCGGGCCAGCGGCATGACCCTGTTTCAGTAAATCCTCACCGCGCAAAGGAAAGGCTGGCTTTTTCCACGACTGGACTTGCGCCCATAGGACAGGCAGATCGTGCGGCTCTCCCCCCGCTGCGGCAAGAAGTAACGCGGCTTGAACAACTTCCTTTCCGTTCTCATAAAGCTTTTGGCGGAGGTCAAAAGCGGATAGAGGTGCGAGCAAAGCCGGCGCGAGAGATTCCAGTGCCAACAATCCATCTCGCTCGATGTTGGAAAGGCGGAAGCGCTTGGCCACAGAAGCCGCCGCGCCATGATCCAACAGAGCCGCCAGCCGCGTGATCGCATTAGCCGATATGGAAACGGATTTTTCCAACTCTATCAGATTATCCAGTTTTGACGTGTTTTTCCCCTCTGGCAGGATATAACCCATAACGCCCGCTTTTATCATGATTTGCAGCGCTAAAATGGGGGCTTCCGTGCGCAATAAGGCCGCCATTTCCTTCCAAAGGCGCTCACCCGATAGGGTGGTCAAATGACTGGCCTTCAGCTGGCAGGCCTCCAGCGCCTTATCATCCAGTTGCGCCGGCTGCTCTGGCGTAGAAAGCTGCGCGAGAAACCGGAAAGCACGCAGAATGCGCAAGGAATCCTCATCAATCCTTTGGGCCGGATCACCGATAAAGCGCACAAGACGTGCCGCCAAGTCCTCGCGCCCGTTGAAATAATCGACGATTTCGCCCGTTTCTTTTAAATAAAGCGCGTTAAAGGTGAAATCGCGCCGCGCCGCATCCTCCTGCCAATCGTCGGTATAGGCCACTGTCGCGTGCCGCCCGTCTGTTTGCAGATCACGTCTTAATGTCGTGATTTCGTACCCTTTATGATCGATGATGGCCGTGATTGTTCCATGGGCAAGCCCCGTTGGTACGACTTTGATCCCCGCCGCTGTCAGCGCTTTGATCACAGACTCTGGCGGTAAGGTTGTTGCGGCATCAATGTCTTGGGTGGCTTGTCCCATAAAAGCATCACGCACTGCGCCGCCAACGACCCGAATCTCGCCGCCCGCCGCCCTGATAGCCTTTTGGATAGGTAATAAGCCCTCGTCCCTCACCCAAGGGTTCTTATCAGGAGAAAGAAAAAGGGCGTTGTCATTCATTATTTGTTTCCACTTTTTTCATTCTTATTGTTTAGCGTTCTAAGGTAACAATCAATACCAATGAGCAGACAACATAAAAAGAAAAACAAGAAAACGGGATCCCCGCTTTCGCGGGGATGACGCTAATGGGGTGAATTTATACATAAACCCCGTCATGCCCGTGAAAACGGGCATCCCGTTTGGTTTCTTTTTTGTGAGTCACTTCATTAGTTTTGGTATCAATAGCCTAGTTTTCCCGCCATAAAGGTTCTTTTTCCCATGAATGAGTCCATTCCCCCGAACATCGATATCGGCGCTTTTTACAAGGCGCAAGATAAACTCACCGAAGTTTGCCGCGAGGTGAGCGGCTTTATCTTTGGTCAAAACGAAGTTGTTGAACATGCGCTGATCACCCTTTTGGCGGGTGGGCACATGCTTTTGGTGGGCGTTCCGGGCCTTGCCAAAACGCGGCTTGTCACTATTCTTTCTAAAACCATTGGCTTTGACACCAAGCGGATCCAATGCACGCCCGACCTTATGCCTTCCGATATTATCGGGGCTGAGGTGTTGGAAGAAGTCGATTATGGAAAACGGAATTTCCGTTTTGTTCAAGGCCCAATCTTTTGTCAGTTTTTGATGGTGGACGAAATCAACCGCGCTAGCCCGCGCACGCAATCCGCCCTGTTGCAAGCCATGCAAGAGCATAACGTGACGGTATCGGGCCGCGAATACGCCCTGCCCGCGCCGTTTCATGTTCTGGCAACGCAAAACCCGCTGGAGCAAGAGGGAACCTATCCCCTGCCCGAAGCGCAACTTGACCGTTTTTTGATGCAAATCAACATCGACTATCCCGACCTTAGCGCCGAGAGGAAGATCCTTCAGGCGACGATGGAAACGGCTCCGCCAACGCCTAAATCCATCATGTTCGCGAATGAGCTGCGCGAGATGCAGGGGCTTGTTCGCTCTCTACCGATCCCGCCGCCTTTGCTGGAGAAAATACTGATCTTTGTGCGCTTGGGGCGTCCCGATACGTCATCGCTCGATATTGTCAAACGCTATGTGTCATGGGGCCCTGGGCCTCGCGCGACGCAGGCTATGGCGCTTGCCATGCGTGCCCGCGCTCTCATGAAAGGCCGCGCCGAGCCGATCATGGAGGATTTGCTGGCCTTGGTGCGCCCCGTCATGATCCATCGTATGGCGCTCAATTATTCCGCGCGAACCGATAACGTAACGCTGGACAATGTCTTGCAAAGCATGATCGACGGGATGGAACAAGCAACCTGATGTCCTACGCTCTTTCCCTTGCCACCAAGACAAAAGCGCAAAGCCTCGCGCAGGCTCTTTTTTTGTCGCCGCAAGGTCGCCATCGGGTGAAGCCCACCGAGCGCATCTGGCGCTATCGCACCTATCAAGGTGGCGATTCTATCATCACGATAGACTGGCGGCAATCCGCCCGCAGCCGTGAGCTTGTCGTGCGCGAACATGAACCATTGAGTAGCCGCAAGGTTTTCTTTTGGGCACCGATGGAAACAACGCCTGCGTCTTTGCAAGAAAAGCTTGCGCTGCTTTTTCTATCGTTGGGAAGGCTTCTTATCCAAGGCGAACGCACCATCGGTTGGCTGGGGCTTGATCAGCCAGAAACCAACACCTCTAGTCAAGTCGATGCGTTGTTTGAGCGTGGATTTTCGGATAACGCCAACCTGCCCGCCCCTTGTTCCTTGCGATCAGCGATCTTGATTGTCGCGCTCGATTCATCGGCGATGACCAAGCCGTTTTACGATGCGCTGCGAACCTTTTCCGCGCAGGGCAACCAATGCCTATTGTTGGATATCAACGCCAAGGCCCATGAAGAATCCTCGGTTATCTACAGAAAGAGCTGGCCCGTTTTATCCATGGGGTCAGAGCGCCCGCTTGACGCCCTCCTCCCCCTTCTTTTGGATGAAATCATACGCCTAAGCCGCTAAAACGCCCTGTTTTATCGGGTAGTTATAATCTAACACCATGAAAGTAAATCCTTTTAATCGTTGCTTAAGCCTGCTGTGGTAGTTTGGTCTTTGTCGGATATCTTTAATATGTTCCAGCCGATGGCAAAACGAGGCGTCACAATGGCAAGCGAAAAACAAACCAGCTCCTCTTTCGAGATGACCGAAGCGCAAATGAAAACGCTTGTTCGTAATACCCTTATGGTGGCGGGACAAGAGATGGGCGCGGAGGGTGACCACTGGCCCGTGATCAAAAACACGATCACCGATGTGATGAATGATTGGAAAGAGTTGGAGATCGAGCGCAACGTTTTTGAGGAAACAAAAAAACACGCAGCCGAACAACTTTGCGAAATGGAGCGTATTTTCAAAACATGCTCACCGGAGGAGCAAAAGGAAATCAGGCCGATCCTTGATCAGCTGCAGGAAATCAACGATGCCTATTTCAGCGCTATCAAGGACGAAACGTTTCGCCCAGACGAATGCGAATTTCTTGCTGACGAGAACAAACCTATTCATATCAAACGAGCTGAATCCATTCTAAGTACATTGGAGGAAAACCATGAAGAATGATTTTACTACTGCCCTCTCCTCATTTTTTGGCTATGCCGGAGCGCGCGTTTTGCAAACAAGGCTGGCTCAAAAAACCTATGCCAATGCCGTTGTGCCGTTGGTCGTGGGGCTGGCAACAAAATCGCCCAAGATGGCGGCGGTGGCCTTTCAATTCCGTGAGCTTGTTGAAGCGTCTCTTTCGCCAGAATTTGACATCAAGGACTATAAAAAAGAGGCTACACGCTCAAACGCTGTGGGACACAAGGCTTCGATGACCCCCGCTTTTACGCGTGGCTAAAGATACCTCTTGCACTTCAAGCGTTGGTTTTCTGTAACAGAAAAAATAAGAAAACGGGATCCCCGCTTTCCCCCTACGCTGCTTCGCAGCTTCGGCGCGACAGGTCGCGGGGATGACGCTAAAGGGGACTATCGCCATAAAAAACACCGTCATGCCCGCGAAAGCGGGCATCCCGTTTGTTTTGTCCCTCTTGCTAACGCTTGAACTGTTTTGGGCATACTATCGGTTGATGCCAAAAAGGCCGGATCGTTTGATCCGGCCTTTTTTGTGCTGTTCTTATAAGAATATGTTCTGAATCTTGTTTCTCAAACAGGAGCGGGAGTTCCAATGTACTGAGAAAGGGTGTAGGTCGAGAAACTTCTTTCTCGTGTCGGCTCCATCAACGGTTTGGGGGAGAAGACTGAAGGAACCTTTACAAAGAGAAGATTGCCCTTGTTCTTATTTTTATTATACAGGTAGAGCTGTCCTTCTGATGTGTTATGGAAAACGCCGACGACAGAAGCACCTTCTGTTTTGGCATAATGCTGGGCAGCGTGGACATCATTCAACAATTGTTGCAGACCGAGGCAATCGGCAAAGTTGTTCACCTTGACCCCCGTACGCGACTGGTAATGTCCGACGATTTCTTTTTCTGTTGAGCCTGCTTTCAAAACTTCATTATAGATTGATCTATGGGCTTCCCCCAATGTTTGAAAAGCAGGAGGCAATGCTTGATTTTTGCCCGTCAGGTGATCCGTTGCAGCATTCATCGCCCCACAGGTACTGTGGTGGGAGTGGACAACGGGAACCTGCTCCAAACGCGCAATGGCGAGATAACGCAAGGCCGTTTCTGTTAACGCGCCCTCATTGTTCACAAGGGAATTGCCCGGAGCGCGCAAAACATAAAGCTCAAACCCATCGCTCCCCGGACGCCCAAGGATCAGATGAGCCGGCGTTCTGGAATCTGTGCATGAGCTGCTGCCCGCTTTCGTTAAACGAACATTGTTCAACCCGTCTCTTCTCTCTTTTGTTTTTAGATACAAGCCATAGCCAACGGATAAGGCATGAACCGTATTGTGCCAAGCCAAATGGTCTTCATTGCTCTCTGTCGTGCAAGGATGGTGGCCTGCCGTGTCCTTAAAGAAAGATTTCATCTTTGCTTTTATCTGGGCGGGGCTCCCTTCCTGATCCGGAACGGGAATAAATCGGTCTTCATGCGCTAAGTAAAGATAATGGGAGGCTGTGAAATCGCTTTGAAGAATCGGAACGATTTCTGGTTTCGGATCCTTATACTGGCAAGCGCCGACAAGATCCCACATAAGCGCCTGAGCGGCCATGGCCAGCTTAAACTTTTCAGCCTCGGTTTTAGCCTTGTCAAAATTGATTCCCTTGGCGGCATAAGAGTCAAAGCCTTTAATCTCAACTTCCCTGTATAAAACGTGACATTGCTTGGCATAATCCAAAAGGACAGAAGGTGTTCCTTCTAATTCTTTGGATAACGCCGGATTTTCGCCCCTGCTTATGGCCGAATGATAGGCATAAGTGATCTCTAACATCTTGCTGCTGTCGTTTTTGGAATGAACGATCTGCTTGATGCCCTTGGATTGGACAAGAGCAATAAACGCTTGAGCTTCAGGAACCATTTGTCCATCTGCGGCAAACCATTCAGAACCCGGTAAGCGAAGGACCAATGTTTCCCCGACCATCGTTTGACCGACAAAATACTTTTCATGGCCGTTGGCATTGCTGCCGCCGCTGTAGGCATAGTGAGGATTTTGTCCTTCCGTAAGACTGGCCCCTTCATTACGCGCTTTATATGATGCAAATTCTTTTTCGGTTTCTTTTTGTCCATGCAGCGCAGAAAACGCGATGGTGCGAAGATAGTCATCAACGCCAGAGGGATCGATTTGATCTAAAAAAGAATATATCTTCTCTTGAATCGCTGGGTCGTATTTTTCAATTTTTCTAATATAGTCCATCGTAAACCCCTTGCCCTACCATCAATCATTCATAACTAAATCCATTGTGAATGATGACATATTATCCTTTTTTTCTCGTTAATGCTGCAGTGCGAAAAGCCATATTTTTAGCAGAGTCGGCCTTAACTTGAGCGGACTTATATACCTCGTTTAGGAAAGCGCAAGAGGCAAAAATGCTTTCATAAAAGCAGAAATTTTTTCTGCTGTTAGCGGTTTGTTAAGGGGCGCGTGCCTAGGCAGAAAAGGAATCAATTCTGAGGCATGTCGTTTCTTTTTGTTAACCAAGATGGGGGGGGCAATGCCCTCTTTAAGGTTAAGCGCCTGCAACAATTTGTGATGACTTGAATGGTCGATTAGACTTGTGCTGATTTAACAAAAATGTTCCAATTAGCTTGTTATGATTTTCAATCTATAGGGGTATAAAATGCCGCATACGGCAACTGTTTCTGGAAGCGAATTGACCCTTGAAGCGGGTGAAGCCGTCAGAACCCAGCCCGTTGGGTTGGTTGGTGACGTGTATGTCGCGCAGACATCGCCAACGCTTGAGCGGACGAATGCTCACATTCCTCATCCTGTTCACAACTTAATTCACCAATTCCTTGTCTTTTTTAATAAGAAGAGCATGAAGCCCCATTTCGATTCTGTCAGTCGCAAGAAGGATCTTAGCAATCTGTCATCGGCTCATTTCGGCTACACCACGCCCTCCAACAAAGTTTCGAGTGCGAATGTTACGCTCAAAATCATGGGGAGAATGGTGGATCAAGCCAACTCATTCAACATGAGCCCAGAGGATAGAAAAACGTTTAATAAGTTGGCCAAGCAGTATAGAAAGCTGCAAAAAACAAAGAAGTATGCAGCTCTTAAAGCCTATACCCCAGCCCAGCAGGCTCCTAAGGCGGTCTTTTTCACAGGGCAACAGGCTGAACGGATCCATGAGAAGGTTGCCCCTGTAGAACGGCGTGGATTGAGCCGCAAAACAAACCACTATGCCGACCTTAATACCCTGCTTTTGGCCTCTATGATGGAGCCAACCCCGCCGATGCCCAAACGCGGCGCGGCGGACGATTATCATCACAAGATGGCCCTTACTTTCGGTTGAGCCTGACGTGTTAACCTGTTTTCTTAAAAAGACGCCTTCGGGCGTCTTTTTTTGTGCCTTTTTCGCTTGCATTCCTTTACAGCTGTGCGGTGGCTTGCTATAGGAGCCGCAAGCGTTTTGGGGCCAAGACTAAACGGCCCCGCTCCCTATCCGAAAAGGCTCAGCCCATGCCCGCGAACATCAAGCTTATTGCCGGCTCTAGCAATATTCCTCTGGCTACGGCCATCGCCCAGAATCTAGGGCTTCCTTTGGCTCAAACCAACTTCCGCCGCTTTGCGGATATGGAAATGTATGTCGAGATTATGGAGAACGTGCGCGGCGAGGACACCTTTATCATTCAGCCAACCTCGTTTCCAACCAATGACAGCCTGATGGAGCTTTTGATCACCATCGACGCCCTTAAAAGAAGCTCGGCCAAGCGCATTACCGCCGTCATCCCCTACTATGGCTATAGCCGTCAGGATCGCAAGTCGTCCCCGCGCTCGCCCATTACGGCGAAGCTTGTGGCTAACCTGATCACCGTGGCCGGAGCCAACCGTGTCTTGACGATGGATTTGCACGCAGGACAGATTCAAGGCTTTTTCGACATTCCTGTCGATAATCTTTACGCTTCGCCCGTTCTGGTGGCCGATATTCGCAACAATATGGCCATCCAAGGCAAAATGCCCAGCGACCTGACCATCGTCTCCCCCGATGTGGGCGGGGTTGTTCGCGCCCGCTCCTTGGCCAAGAAACTGGATGCCGACCTTGCCATCATCGACAAACGCCGCGAAAAGGCTGGCGAATCTGAGGTTATGAACATCATCGGCGACGTTCAGGGTCGCTACTGTATCCTTGTTGACGATATGGTTGATAGCGCAGGAACCCTTTGCAACGCCGCTGGAGCCATGATGGAGGCCGGTGCGAAAACAGTTGCAGCCTATTGCACGCATGGCGTATTCTCCGGCAAAGCCGTGGAGCGCATCGCCGCTTCGCAGCTTACCAATGTGACATGCACGGACTCGATTGCCGCGACGCCTGACGTTGCGGCTTCCACAAAGATCAGGCAGCTAAGCGTAGCGCCGCTTCTTGCCGAGGCCATTGCCCGCATCGGACAGGATCGTTCAGTTTCAAGTCTGTTTTGACAACAAAATAGACTGAATAAGGGTCGTTTTGACCCAACCAGCACCCCTGGAGGCTGGATAACTCGTTGCCAAAAGCAACAAACTACTGAGGAGTTCTACCATGACGCAAGTTGTTGTTCTTGCGGCTGTAGCGCGTGAAAGTGTCGGCAAGGGGACCGCACGCGCCGTACGCCGTAATAATATGATACCCGCCGTAATCTATGGCGATAAACAGCCGCCCTTGATGATCAGCATGGAAACAAAGCTGATGCTGAATTACGTCAATAAGGCCAAGTTCTTTACTCATCTTTTTGATATTGAGCTTAATGGCAAGAAACATCACGTTTTGCCCCGTGACGTTCAGTTTGACCCCGTCACGGATCGTCCCCTTCATGTGGACTTTCTGCGGGTTTCGGCCAACACGAAAGTGCGCGTTCAAGTTCCCGTTCACTTCACGAACATGGACAAGTCGCCCGGCATCAAGCGCGGTGGCACACTTAATATCGTTCATCACGAAATTGAAGTGCTTTGCCCCCCCAGCAAGATCCCCGAAGCCTTTGAGATCAATCTGGAAGGCTATGCCATCGGCGCAGCCGTTCACTTGAGCGCGATCAAGTTGTCTGAAGGGGTTACCTACACCTCGAAGGAAACGGACTACACGATCGCAGCTATCGCTGTTCCTTCAGCGCTGCGTGGCGAAGTTGAAGCGGCGGCCTCTACGGCGGCGGCAACGCCTGCGGCTGGTGGTAAGGCAGTGGCTGGTGGTAAGGCAGCCCCAGCGGCAGCAGCGGCGAAGGCCCCTGCTGGCAAGGCGGCTCCTGCTGCGGCAGCAAAGCCTGCTGGTAAGAAGTAAGGTTCAGCCTTATGGCTCAACCCACCAAAATGATAGTCGGCCTTGGTAACCCTGGGGCCGACTATTGTTTTAATCGGCATAATATCGGTTTTATGGCCGTGGATTGTTTGGCCGAGGCAGCGGATGCGAGTCCTTGGCAAAAGAAATATAAGGGTCTTATCGCGACGGGCAGCCTAAAGGACTTTTCCTGTCTGCTGCTTAAGCCTCAAACATACATGAACCTATCGGGCGAGTCCGTGGGCGAGGCCATGCGCTATTACAAGCTGGAGGCCCCTAACGTGATTGTCATTCATGACGACATTGCGCTTCAATCCGGCCAAGTCAAAATCAAACAAGGCGGCGGGCATGGCGGGCACAATGGCCTAAAATCCATGGATGCCCATATCGGTAAGGATTATTGGCGGATTCGTATCGGCGTTGGTCATCCGGGCGACCGCGAGGAAGTCACAGGGCACGTTCTGGGCAACTTCTCGAAGGCCGATAGGTTGTGGCTGGAGCCGTTATTGGCCACCCTGCCCAAGGCCTTTCCCTTGGCGCTGAAAGGCGATGCGGGCAGCTTTGTGCAAGCCTTGCTTCCGCTGCCAGAATCTGCCATCTAGAGCATAATCAAATTTGATTATAAACGCCCACAGGACGCGTTAATAACTTTTTTGGCTGGGTATGTGGCCAAGGACTCGAAATAACGCACCCACGCCCATCCTAAGCGCCGTGAGAGGCCTTTTAAAGGGACATTTCGCCCACATTATCGGAAACGCCCCTCAATTACCATTTTTGTATCGGATTTTAACCATAAAATCCTTTAAGAGCCTTCGACTTGTAACATATAGCTGATCGCAATATAAAGCGATTCAAACAAAGGGGATGCTGGCCTTCGCTGGCATGACGGGGTTTATGTTTAGTATTAAGCTTGTTCCGTCATTCCCGCGCCTTCGTCACGCCGCTCTTGCGGCGTTCGAAAAAAGGGAGGGAGCGGGCATCTCATTTTCTTTTTTTTCTTTGCGGGTCAGTTCATAGGCTCATTGGTATTATACCAACCGGAGCATGAAACGGCTCGTTGAACAAGAAACCAAACGGGATTCCCGCTTGCGCGGGAATGACAGGTTTTGTGTTTAATTTCATCCCTCTATCGTCATCCCCGCGAAAGCGGGGATCCAGTTTTCTTATTTTTTTAATAGGTCATTTCAAAAGGCGTTTGGTATTAGTTGTAGCCCGACACTTGGCATATCCCCTTATCAAAAGCCTCTTGAAGTGGATTGACAACGGGTAAACCATCAACCGTCTCCGTTGTCCTTGCCTTTCCTGTTGCTGTATCAAATGTGGTGGAGGATTTAACTTTATGCCCGCCGTCAACAAGTTTGAGATATTGTGAAACAGCTTTGCGAAACTCCACGTTAAAAGCACAATTTGCTTGGCCAGCATCAGGCATTTGTTCTGTCGTTAAACACTTGCCAGCTTTTTCACCAATAATGCTCTTTGATACCATATCGCCAGTCATTGGATGCTGGTATGAGCAGGAAAAAGGCGTACAGGTTTCAAGCATCGTGGGATAGCGAGAACAATCATTCGCCAGAACAACGCTCGAAAGAACCAAAAGAGAAAGCAAGCAGATTAAAAACAAAGATTTTCTCATAAACGGCGTCCCAAGTGAGTTGATGGTTGTCTATTAAACATCATACGCTGTTATCTAAATCATCGTTTCCGTTGAGAACAGAAATTTATTTCCTGTTCCTAATAATCACAAACCCCGTTTCTTTTCCAAAGAGGGAGGAAACAGCTTTTTCAATTTCGGTCAGAGAAACTGTGATACGTTGGCGATGATCATGATAAGGATCGATTACTGTTATGGTGTTCATTGATGGGGCAAAGCCTTCAATCAGGCCATCATGAACGTAATCACCTTCATGTTTGCTTTTATAGTTATCGTTCGCGTGAATATCATGGGCATGATACTCAATCCATACATCGTTATTAGCAGCAAGATGTTCCATAAGAAAAGCGCCAACATTGGGAATGGTCGAGTATTTATAGCCTTTGGCCTCAAGCGGTACAGAAATTTCATTGAAAAACGTATTAAAATCATCCGCAGACTCAACCGTCGATATACCTTCGTCAAGACCGGCTCTTGTCATGACCTGCATAGCGGCACTGAATGCGTGAGCGTCTTCGGTTGCAATCTTTACCCCAAAGCGGATAGCAAGCTGTTCTTGGTCAAATAAGCCCAATCCATTGCGATAGAGAACCATTTGCAGACAAGCGATGGCACAACAATGTGGTTTTTGGATCAGCGGAATATAGGTGGGATTGACCGCTATCATTCTAAATCATCGTTTCCGTTGAGAACAAGCTGCGGTGTTCTTTGACCGCAAAGCGATCCGTCATGCCCGCGATATAGTCGGCGATGATGCGCGCCTTAAAGGCGTCCTCAGACTCGCGCCCCCGTACCTTGGCGAACCATTCGTTGGGCAAACAGTCGGGCTTTTCCATCAGGAAGACAAACATATCCTGAACGATCTTTTCGGCCTTAGCACAGACGCGGTTGACGCGGCTGTGGCCGTACATCCTCTTTTTAAGGAAGTCACGGAGGACGCGCATATTCTGCTGCATGGCAAAGCTAAAGCAAACCGTAGGCTCCTTAGCCTTACGGACATCCGCCGCCGACTGCAGCTTAAGCCGCGAGATTGTCGCGCGCGTCGAGTCCAGCATATCCGTGATCATGGAGCCAATCACCTGACGCACCACGGCGTGCATGATGCGATCATTCTCGGCCGTTGGGTAGTGGCGCTTGATGTCTTCAAGGATCGGCCCAAAAAGCGGCAGCGTTTTGAGATCGTCAAAGCCAAAAAATCCGGCGCGGTAGCCATCGTCAATATCATGCGTGTTATAGGCAATGTCATCGGCCATCGCGGCGACTTGAGCCTCTGGCCCCGCGAAATGCTGCAGATCAAGATCGAGGAGGAGATTAAACTCGGCAATCGTGGCGGGGACCGGCTCGCTGGACTTTTCGGACATAAGAGGCCCGTTGTGTTTGACAACACCCTCCAGCGTCTCCCACGTCAGGTTGAGGCCGTCAAAATCGACGTAGCGATGCTCCATCTGCGTCAGAACGCGAAAGGTTTGCTCGTTGTGTGAGAAGCCGCCATAGGGCTTCATCAGCTCAGCCAGCGCCCACTCGCCCGCATGGCCAAAGCAAGTATGGCCAAGATCATGCGCCAAGGCCGTCGCGTCCGTCAGGTCTTCATTCAAGCCAAGGGTGCGAGAGACGGCACAGGCAATTTGCGCGACTTCCAGCGTGTGGGTGAGACGCGTGCGGTAATAGTCGCCTTCATTTTCAATGAAGACCTGCGTCTTGTTCCGCAGCTTGCGAAAACCCCCCGAATGGATGATGCGGTCGCGGTCGCGCTGGAACTCCGTGCGCGTCTCGCTGGGGGCTTCGGAGATCAGCCTACCACGGGTTTCTTCCGCCTTGGTGGCATAGGGGGCAAGCTCACGGCTGCCATCTTGCATGTATTTTGTCATAGGCGCAGATTAGCGTTAATGGCTCCTTTTGACTAGAGGCAAAAATGCGCATTGCGACATGGAATGTGAACTCGGTTCGGGCGCGGCTGGTGAACATCACCAGCTGGCTAGAGGCCGCACATCCC
This sequence comes from Bdellovibrionales bacterium, assembly GCA_041662785.1. Lineage (NCBI taxonomy): Bacteria > Pseudomonadati > Bdellovibrionota > Bdellovibrionia > Bdellovibrionales > Bdellovibrionales bacterium. The sequence continues at coordinate 31,631 of JBAZRW010000009.1, forward strand.
GATGTCTTGCTGCTGCAGGAAATCAAGTGCGAGGGGTCCGCCTTTCCACGCTTTGAGTTTGAGGCTCTGGGCTATCAGTGTCACGTCGTCGGTCAGAAAAGCTATAACGGCGTTGCGCTACTCTCCCTCCATCCGGCCACGAAGGTACTGGACACCCTGCCCCTTCTATCGCCTAACGATCCGGTGGACGCGCAGGCGCGGTATATTGAGGCAACAGTGATGGGCGTGCGTATCGCCTCGCTTTATTTGCCCAATGGCAACCCCGTCGGTACGGAGAAATACGATTTTAAGCTGGCGTGGATGAAGAGGCTTAAGGCGCACTGCGCCAAGAGGCTGGCCACCGAAACGCCGTTCGTCCTAGGCGGCGATTTCAATGTGATCCCCGAAGAGCTGGATGTTTATGACCCCAAGGGCTGGGAGGGCGACGCCCTCTTCCAGCCGCGCACCCGCGCCGCGTATCGCGAGATTTTGAACCTAGGGATCACCGAGGCTTTCCGCGCTTTGCACCCGACCGAGCAGGCCTATAGCTTTTGGGATTATCAGGCGGGCGCGTGGCAGCGTGATCTAGGCCTTCGCATCGACCATTTCTTCTTATCCCCTGAAATGGCCGACCGCCTGATCGCTTGCGATATTGACCGCGAGCCGCGCGGCAAGGAAAAAGCCTCTGACCACACACCCGTGGTGCTGACGGTGGGATAGGCTTGGAAAGCCGGTGCGTTCGCCTTTAATAGCCCCCCCACTGGCGTCATTGCGAGCGGAGCGAAGCAATCCAGCTGCGCGGCGTCCGCCGCGCAAGAGACTCTTATGCCGCGCGGACGCGCGGCAGCTGGATCGCCACGCTTCGCCCCCGCTTTTGCGAGGGCTCCGCTCGCGATGACGGACTTTTATTTGAGCGTTTTTCATAGGATGGTTGGTATAAGACAAAAAAAGGGGGAGAGCTTTCGCCCTCCCCCTGAAACCTGAATGCCGAATGCTATCTTAAGCGGCCTTCTTTTCTTTTTCCTTGGTCAGGACGCCTTCAAGCTTAGCGGTCGCCTTGATCTGGTCGATCTTTTCAACGGCAGCAAGCTCACGCGACAAACGCTCAAGCGCAGCTTGATAGATTTGACGTTCGCTGTAGGAATGTTCGGGTTGATCCACGCCGCGGTGCAAGTCGCGCACAACTTCCGCAATGGATACGGGATCGCCAGAGTTGATCTTTGATTCATATTCCTGCGCGCGGCGGCTCCACATCACGCGGCGAACCTTGGACTTGCCTTGCAGCGTCGAAAGAGCCTCTTTAATGCGATCACGCGAGCTAAGGCGGCGAAGGCCAGATGTTTTGGCCTTGGCGACAGGAACCTTAAGACGCATGCGGTCTTGTTCAAACATAATGGAATAAAGAGAAACGCTTTCCCCTGCGACGTCAAACGTATCAACCCCTTCAACGCGCCCTACGCCATGGGCGGGATACACAACGAAATCACCTTTTTTGAATTCAAGCTTCTCGGTCATGTTTTGATGGCTCCCTATGTTTAAATAGTGCTGAAACTTCCTTTTACATCCCAAACATGGCAAAATAACGATATAGAGACCAATCACCAATTGACAGGCGAGGCGATACCCATTTTTGCTTCCGTTGCTATTATGTATACCATTTTTTAGTGATTATTACAAAACTTTCACATAAGAAAATTACAGATTGTTATTTATCAATGGGTTGTTGGTATCTCACATTAACCAAAACGGATCGATTTGGTTAATGTGCCATATTTTCTGCGTGACAAAGGGAAAGTTAGAAGGCAGGAGCGAATGCTGATTCGTCAGCCGTTTCCATTACCCAAGCCGATGTATCTGAAAATAAGGTCTGCAGGAGTGCGTTATTCATCGCATGCCCTGGCAGAACCCCCTTATAATGGCCACGGATGGGAGCCCCCGCCAGAGCCAGATCGCCCACAGCATCCAATGTTTTATGGCGGACGAACTCATCGCCATAGCGTAGGCCGCCTTCGTTCATCACACGGTCGCCATCAATGACGATGGCGTTATCCAAAGAGCCGCCACGCATTAATCCAACCTTGGTCATCGCCTCAACATCCTTCAAAAAGCCAAAGGTGCGGGCGCGGCTGATTTGAGCCTTAAAGGCCTGCCGCGATAATGTCAGGTTATGGTCCTGCGTGCCAATCAGCGCGTTGTCAAAGGCGATTTGAACGCTGAATTGCGCCTCATCAGAGGGCGTTAAGGAAACACTCTTGCCGTTCAAAGAAAACTCAACAGGCTTAATAATGACGATTTCACGACGCAACGCGTTTTGTTCCTTCACGCCCGCCATTTCGATTAGAAACACGAACGCATCGGCGCTGCCGTCCATAACGGGGACTTCGGGGCCATCGACTTCAACAATAGCGTTATCGACTTCGGCGGCGCTAAGCGCGGCCATCAGATGCTCAATCGTCGCAACCTTGCCACCATGATCGTTGCCAATCACGGTGCAGAGACGTGTATCAATGACATTGTCCCACAAGGCGCGGATAGAGCGTGCGCCATTCTTCAAATCGGTACGGATAAAGACGATGCCCGTATCAGGCTCGGCAGGCAGAAGGCGAAGCGTCACCTTCTCACCAGAATGAACGCCCACGCCGGAACACTGGGCCACACCGCGCAAGGTTTTCTGCCGCGCAGCCGTGTTTGCCGCGCAGGCCGAGGCCATAAGGCCTTGCGGTAGCACAGGGGCGAATTGGGAAATCTCTGTAGAAAAAGGAGGCATAAGGGCAACCACGATTACGCTGTTAACATGGTTGATTATGTAGCTCATTCACTTGCTTATAGAAAATCAAGTGTGATTACGCTTTGTTACAGGTCGCACCCTATTGATAAAAAACAAGGTTCGTTCTGTCGTTTGTTGGCCAGTTCCTATGGCTCAGAATGTATTTTTCCGTTTCTTCGTTGTGACATAGGGATATTTGTTTTATAGTTAACGCTTCTCGTTCTACCACCCTAATAAAGGAGACTCACATGAGAAAGTTTCTATTTTTAGCCGTGCTCCTCTGTTTATCGTCACCTGTTATGGCCAAAGGCGGCGGCGGGGGCGGTTCTGCTGGCGGCGGTCATACTGTTCAGCACCCAACGCTCACTATGGACAATGATGAAGGGCAACATCGAACCCGAACACAGAGCCAAACGGGTGAAGAGGCCGGTTCTGAAGATCATTTGCGAACACAAAATCGCGACCAACTTAAAACAATGGATCAGGATCAGCTTAAAACTATGGATCAGGATCAATTGAAAACGCGGGATAGAGATCGTATCCATCAGTAAAAAAAACGGGACGCCCATGCTTTGTGTGCGTCCCGTTTGATGAGAGCAGAGAATTATTATTTCAATGGTGTCCCCTAGGGGATGATTCTGGGCACTGGGAAATCAAGGTCGAAATGATTGACTAATCGTAAGAAAGATAGATTGTCGTTAACCTGTTGGGCCGCCGCCAATAGAACCATTTGTCGCTGTAGGGATGACTTTTCTTCCCATGCTCCTAACCGGCCCAGCCTCGGACGTGTCGGATAGATTTTCAACAACTCGGTGCAGCCGTCTGTTAATCTCGTTATGCAGGCCACACGAATCCCAGCTTTTCTGGCCAACGACAAAAGTTTCTCGGTTAAACGGAACAGGTCGCATAACAAACTTTGTGTAGCTTCGTCCCTCTTGGCCTGTTGGCAGAACAACTCCTTCTTCTCCGACATACCCTGTTGCTCTAAGCCAGCGCATGTCTCCGGCGGCAACAAGTTGCTTGTCTTCTGCGGAAACAGCCTGGGTTGCCTCGATAGCCTTTGCAGAAACATATACGCCATCGGGACCATAGAACGCCTGTTTCCTCGGCTCATATCCAGAATAAGTTTCCGAGGTTTGGGGTCCCATAATTTCTCCCCAAGGACGCAGTTTTTCTGTAGGAGATAAGTCTATAGGCTCCAGTCCGCGTGTTATCTTTACATAACGAGCGTACTGGTTATTATCCATTTTCACAATAACGGTATCATCACCGTAGGTTTTGCCTAGTTGCACGGTTACGTCGGCCTGTATGCCTCCTCTGCGCAAGCCTTCCGCTACCGACGCTTGGTAGCTTGCCAACTTTTCATATTTCGAGAAGCGATCATTGCCATTTCCGCCAACACGAAGACGAGCCCCTACTGCATTTTCGTCCGTGGGCATCCACTTATTAGACAGCCAGTTAAAGGCGTAATTTACCGAGTTTGTAATGTTCACACTGGGATTAGCTGGCGGCGTAAACTTTTCGGAAGGATGCCTTTCTGTATTGCTTATAAATTCGTCTTGTTCGTGCAAAATAGAGGTGCCCGCTAAATGGCACGAGCCATAAAACCCCTTAAAGAACACAATTCTATCAATAAGCTTTTGCGCCACAGGTTCCTGTCCGTTCAATTTCTCGCGATAGGCGCAGAACCGAAGGAGGTCTTGCATTTCGATTAAAGAAGGAACCAGTTTCCCCGACCAATAGTCCTGCGGGTCACGGCTTTGTTCGCTATCAATGTCTTGCTTTAGAAAATATCCGAAGGAATAGTCGCTAATGCGTTCAATAATATTCGGATAGCCATATTCTTTAATCAGCTTGTGTTCCTCGGTGCTTAACTGTTGCCACGCGTCGCGTTGGTCTTCAGCGCGAGCTTCATAAGCCTTCAAAAGCGTTTCAAACTGAGCTAATTCCTTTTCGGAAGGCTTTTGCACGGATAGCCAATTCGCGGCTAATTCGTTGTGCGCTTTGCCAACATTCTGGCTTTGCACATACGCGGCAACATCGCGCAAAACAGAGGCAATCTCTTTTTGGTCAATACCATTCCTATCAGCCATAGTGTAAATCTCCTAAAAAACGATCTAGCCGAAGCGTTCGGTGGCAATAAAGCGCTTACATTATACAACAGAAAGAATGAAAGTAATTTACTATTTTGCTATATGAATCAATTGTTAACACTGTTACCGCCGCCCTGCTATTGCCGTTTGAGAGCTTGCGCCGACGTTTCCCCTCTTTCACGGATGAAAATGCGGACTATGTGTTGCCGATGGCGTCTCTTGCCGGAGATGGAACCGCCTATCGCGAGGAATTGCTTTCCCTCGGTTTGCGCCTTGCCCCCAATGGCAATAAGCTGCTGCACAGCTATATCATTATGGCGAATCCCAAAGCGCGCGGTGTGTGCGTTCAAAAAACGGGCTGGCATAATGGCTGCTATGTCTTACCGCAACGCGTCTATGGACAAAAATCCGGCGAACGAATTGTCTTGCAGCAAACGAGGGCAACCAAGAGTCATGTGTCGCGCGGCACGTTGCAGGAATGGCAACAGAGCATCGGGCGGCTTTGCGTTGGAAATAGCCGACTTGTCTTTGTCGTTTGCGTCGCGTTGACTGGCCCGCTTCTCGAACCCTTGGGCGAAGAAAACTTTGGTTGCCACGGCGAGGGGGATCGTCCATAGGCAAGAGCACCCTATTGATCGTTTCTGCCTCCGTGTGGGGCGCGACGCTTCAAAGCTGGCGCACGACTGATAGCCGCCGTTGGTGAACTTGCCATTGCCTCCGGCCTATTGCCGTGGCTCGAAGGGGAAGCGGAGAACGCCTGCATGCGTCTGTTTACCGACTGGCTGGTGGCGCGTGGTGGCACGCAAGCGCACGAAGGCAAAGACGCTGAGAAAAATCTGAAAGCGTTTATTTCAGAGCATGGCAGTTCCCGTTTTGAGGTGTGGCAAGAAAAGACCGACAACAACAGCATTGTTGACCGGAAAATCATACAACGCGCCGGATTCAAGCGCATGACTGCTTACGAGGAGTGGGAATACTTCATCCTGCCTCCCGTCTTTGAAAAGGAGGTTATTGGCAGTCTGAACAAGAATCTGGTCAAGGGATACCTTGCCCAGCGAGGACTTATGGCCGACAGCCGGAATAAAGCGGAGATTCTTATAATCCGAAGAAAGCCGCATGCAAGCGTCCAACTTATGCCCCAACCCGTCAACGGCGAGCTTGCAGACCTTTTCAGGGTTCACCTTGTTAAGAGGAATAAGCCATGTGTTGAACGCCGTACAGCCTCCACCGAAACTTTGTGGAAGTGAGGAAACCAACGGCGCGGGTGTCATAGGCGAAATGATCATAAATAAAGCACACTCCTGTGTTGCATAAACAACAACCCCATCTAAAAAACCCGTAATTTTAACTTTACGTTAACTACACAATTGTATGGTGCGAATGTTCGGTGGTATGTTGTTCGCACTTCTATCGTATGTCGAATCTTCCGGTAGCATCCAACTGTATGTTTTATATAGGATTCCGCCAAGGATCGAGCCTTAATCCCTATTCCCCTTTCTGGAGGAAATCATGAAGATCAATAAAAAGTACCTTGCTCTTGCCTTTGTGGCCTCTCTTTTGGCCTCAGGTGGAGCTTATGCAGCAACACAGTCTGTTACAGCCAACATGTCTTTTGACTCGCTGCTAACGCTGACTAAAAACAACGATATTAGTTTTGGTACCGTTGGTGCGTTAACGGCTGGCACTTATGTCATCAGCACGGCGGGCGTTGTAACGCCTTCAGGTGGTGGCGTTGTCGTCGGCGGCACACCGGTTTCTGGCCAGATCACCATCACTGGTTCTGCCTCGCAAACCGTATCCATCAGCACGGGAACTTATACCACGAACAATGGTGTAACCCCATCGGCCGCGACCTGCTCCTATAACGCAGGAGCTTCTACGGCTTGCGACACGCCTCTTACTGGATTGGCTGCGCCGACAGGCGTTGGCAAAATCCTGCGGCTTGGCGTAACTGCGGCTGTTGACGGCACACAGGCTGCTAATACAGCTGCTGCTCCAACGTTTGTCGTTACGGTTGTCTACGGTTAAGCTTTTCGACCCACAGGGGTTGATAGTCACTATAAATAAGGGCAGGATTTTTTCCTGCCCTTATTTTTTTAAAGCTGCTAAAATGGACTTATGAAACTCCCTTTTCTTCCTTTTATCTGTTTGTGTTTCCTGTGTTGGACAGCCCCGCAAGCTTTTGCCGCGACCTCCATCACCATTTCAGAAACGCAATCGCTCACTTTTCCGACCGTTGGAATCCCATCAGGGGGAACGGCCAACCTTGCCATAAGTCCGTTGAATTCCTTAACATCAGGTTCTGGACAAATTATCTCCGGCATGGCAAGCCGAGGCGCTTATCCTCTATCCTCCCAAGGGGAAGGTGGTCTTTCCATATCCATCGATATTTCAGGCATAGACACGGGCAATGCCGGTTTGACTTTAGATAACTTCCGTGGTTTCTATAATGGGCAAATGATTAATAGTTTTCCAAGCTCAACACTTCCCCTTCCCTCAACGCAACCAAGCAGTACCCCCCTGTACCTTGGTGCGACCGTGACAGCGAATGCATCCGTTTCTGCCGGAAATTACGCGGGTTCTTTCACAATAACCGTTTTTGTTCAATAACGCGGAGCGCACCATGTCAAAAAGATTTCGTCTATCTCTCGCCTTCCTCCTCATTCTTCTTTTAAGCTCTTCACCCAGCATGGCCAGAAACGCCGAGCTGCTTTTATCGCCTACGCGGATTGTCCTTGATAATGGGGCTAAGTACGCAACAGTAACCATCAGAAATAACGGCGATGGCGTTGGCCGTTATAAAATCGAGCTCGTCGACACAATAATGAATGAAAACGGCGGCATCAAAATACGCGAAGACGGGTCCAAGGGCGATTTTTCCGCTCAAGACATTATAAGCCTGTCACCGCACAGTATGACGCTTAAACCAGATGAGAACCAAGTTGTTCGCATCCTTGTTAAAAACATGAACGAACTACCCGATGGCGAATACAAATCACACCTCCAAGTTCGCATGACAGAGAACGATCTTGATTTAAAAACGGGGCAGCCCGCAGCTGACGGTACAACGATCACCTTAAAACCGAAAATGACCACGGTTATCCCCGTTATTGTTCGCAAAGGTCAAACGGAGTTTAAGGTTATGCTCGATGAGGCCAAACTTATTATGGGAGGAGGTGAAGGAAAACCATCTCCTGAAATCAGTGCAAGTTTTAGTCTTTCAGGCAACCGCTCTGTTCTTGGCGACATCAAAGTCACCCATATTGCAGCCGATGGTAAGGAAACACAGCTCGTCTTTTTCCGAGGCATTGCCATCTATCGTGGCGTAACCAAACGCACTCAGACGGTTGCTCTTACGGTTCCATCTGGTGTCAACATTCACAGTGGCAAACTGGATGTCGCGTTTATGTCTCAAGAAAATGAAGGAAGTCAGGTTTTAACATCAAAAACCATTGTCCCTTGACCCTTTCTGCGATGCATTTCAAAAGACACAACATCATAAAAATAACATAAAACACGATCGTGTTCGTAGCCGAATCACTTGGGAATAAGTACGATTAGCCCTTGATTCGGTTTAACAAACAGTTCGTGCATGATCCGACGTGTTCCTTTGCGCTGTTTTTTGCAGCAAGGCCACCCTAACGAACAGGGCAAGGCCATCTATGATTAGGTTCCCAACCCCTTTTTGCTGCGGGCTGTTTCTAATCGTAGCGGTGTTGACGCTTTCTCTTTTCCCGTATGATGCTCGGGCCGCCGCGCCAGACACTTCAGAAAAGATTTGTGCACGCGTTATAACCGTCTTGCGAGCTTCCATTAATGACAACAAAGAAATAACCCAATCTGTTCAGATCATGGATTTTAACGGTCAGTTTTTTATCCCTTTACAAGATATTATTCATTTTTTTGATTTCCCCATTTCAATAGATCAATCCGGATCTTATGCATCAGGTTTTTTTGTAACACCCGAAAAATCATTTAGCCTCGATGTTAATAATCTTTCCGTGCGCACTGGCGCAACACGTCAATCCATAACACGCCAAGATATTCGAAGACAAGACAGCAGGCTTTATATCAGTCAAGATGCACTGCGTTTATGGTTTGGTATATCAAGCACGGCCGACCTCAAGCAAGGCACTCTTCATTTCACGACAGCTTATGTTCTGCCCTCAAAGGCAAAGGAAATCCGCGCAAAAAAACGCCTTGAGGAACTTGGTTCTTTTACAAAAACAGACCAAGAAATATTTGCTTTACCAGAGATAAAACATTCCCTTGGGCTTTCCTCAACTCCAAACGCCATTCCTGCCACGCAAAAACACAACTTTACCGGCGTAACGGTGGCAGGTTATGAAGTTGAGCTTTACCGCAACAGTACGCTTATAGCCTTTCAGTTTGCGGATGAAACGGGGCATTACATCTTTCAAGACACGCCTCTTCTGTGGGGAGAAAATATTTTCCGCTTGGCAATCTATGGCCCACAGGGCCAACACGAGGAAAAAACAGAAACGCTGGTCGCACAATTTCCTGTAATCGAAAACTTCAAATCCAATTCTTCTCTGCCCACAAAAAATACAAGCGAAGAAAAAAGTGCTGTCAAAGATGCACAAAAGGCCACGTCCCTTTCGACAGGCTCGCAATCCCCGCCTATTCTAGCCAAAAACTGGGCTAATTTGACTGTTGTTCAGGAAGGCAAAAACATCGGTACACTCGATGCCTATATTGGCGTTCGAGGCATTTTTTTACGTCTTGACTCATTTTTACGCTATCTTGGCATTACTTATAGCCAACAAACATCTTCCGACTTTCTAGAGATTAGGGCAGACAACAATCGCCATATAACTCTTGACCTTTCACAACGAACGTATGTCGATGAGGGTCAAAATCATACCCTTTATGATACGGATGCTTTCAAGAACGATGACATAATCTACGCGAACACGGATTTGCTCCATCGCCTTTTTCCGAGCAGCGCTTTTATTGTTGATCAAACTCTGCAAAAAATAGAAATACCAGAGAAGAGAAAAGAAGAAACATATCCACAGACAACCACACAAGCAGCGGATAAGACTGATGTCGCACCAGTTCCCAATGCGGCCCCCATTCAACCTGTCATCATTGACGATTTAAACGGACAACAACGGGTTTCCGGAGCGGAAGCGCGACCCAAAGAAGAACAAGAAGCAAAAGATGTCTTGCATATAGATCAACCAACTCTCACCAAAGATACAGCACAAGACAACAATGATCAGAAAAACGGCGAACCGCTCATTTTGCAGCCACGACTTAAAAACATGCCTGCCAGTAACGAGTTTATCGAAGCCCTAGATCTCCCAGGCCAGATCTTTTTGCCACTGAACGACCTTTTTCAAATCATCGGATTCCCGATTAAATTTGATGATGCAAAGAATGAAGCACACGGCTTTTTCTTTACACCTGATAACGTGTTTTATCTTAACGTCGATAAAAAAGAAGGTCGCGCGGGCAATAAGCGCTTAGACATAACTTATCGTGATGTTCGTAGGCATGAAGGTCAAATCTATGTTAGCACTGAAAGCTTCACCGAATGGTTTGGGATCATTTGCGAGATTGATCGGGCAAAGGCCATTATTCAATTTAAAACGGATCAACTTTTCCCCGCAGAAGAAGCGGAGCAACGTCAGAAAAGATGGAACAAGCTTTTGACCGCTGTCGCGCCTTCCGACAATGATTTACCGGTTTTACAAAATCCGTATCAAGCCATAGATTATCCATCGATCGATGTCTCTTGGGGGTCAAATTTTACTCATAACGACGCCATAACGACGCAAAACAACACGTTTATAAGTAACTACAACATTCAAGGCGCGATGGAGCTCGGCTATCTGACCAACCAGTTCTACGTTCAGGGAGCAACGGATACTAACGCCATTAATACCATTCGCCTACAAGCTGGGCGCAAAGACCCTGCGGGCAATCTTTTAGGGGTCATGAACGCAACCCAGTTTGCCATCGGTGACATCACATCGCCTTCCGTGTCCTTTGTGACATCAAATTCTCTTGGACGCGGCATATCGATGACAAATCGCAGTGTTACATCCTCTGAAAACTTTGATGTGCGCACATTTACCGGAGATTCTGTGCCCGGATACGAAGTTGAATTGTATCGTAATAACGTTCTCGTCTCTTTTCAAACGGTCGAAGCTAATGGCCGTTACAACTTTGTTGATATACCCATCCTTTACGGCGAGAACACCTTCCGCCTTGTTTTTTATGGCAACCAAGGTCAGCGCGAAGAGCGTATTGAAACCGTTTCAGCCTCAAGTGCTCTTCTTAAAGAAGACCAGTTCGAGTATACACTTGGAGCGCAGCAACGTGGCCTTAGCCTTATCCCCATTAATCAACTTACCCTGACGAACCCCAAAACACCCGTTGGGGAGCAGCTTGTTGGTGGCTTTCGCTATGGCGTCACGAAGAATTACACTATCGGAGCCGGAATCGCTGAAACAATTCTGCAGGACGGACCGCACCGCTATCTGACAACGTCTTCCGGTTCAAATTTTTTTGGTATTCTTTCGGAAACAAGTTTTGCAAAGGATATGACCACGGGTGGCTGGGCCAGCGGCATGTCAGTGCTTACCGGCTTTGAGGGAGTTAGTCTGCGCGGCCGCTACCGACAATACAATGATTTCATCAGTGAGTCCGTCAATAATCTAAATATACCACTTAAGTCCGAGGCTCAAATCGATGCAAACACACAACTCTTTTTGCCGCTTGTCCACGACTTCAGTTTGGGTTTGTCGGGACTTCAAGAAGTATTTGTCGATAATGATCTTGTCCCGCGCTACACCTATGGTGTTCAGGTCTCAAAAAGCCTTTGGGGTCTAAGTTTCAACAACAAGATTGATTATATTCTTGACGACGAAAAAAGATTTCAAGATACCTTCGGTTTTCAAACGCGCTTGTGGGATATTAATTTCCGAGCGACAGGCATTTATGATTTAAGCCCTCTACAGCAATTCCGCAGTGCCTCCTTTATGACAGACTACAGGCTGATGGACAAACTTTCAGGCCAAAGCCAAATAGAAAAAGATCTAACAACGAACAAAACGTCATTCGGCCAAAATATTAACTGGGATTTTGACGATTTTCGTTTGAGTCTTAACAACCAAGTTGATAACAGCGGTGATTACGCGGTCGGGATGAACGTACTTTTCTCGCTTAACCATGATAAGGTAAACAACAAATGGAGGGCTCAACCCCAATCAACAACTTCAGGTGGAGCCGTTGCGGGCCGCGTCTTCATCGATGAGAACAACAATGACCTTTACGACGAAGGTGAAAAGCTTGTGAACGCTGACGTGCGGATTGATCGTGCCGCCGTCACGCTTGATGAAAACGGTTTTTTTGTTGCGCCCGTCGCTCCTTATGGAATGTCTAAGGTCGAGATTAATGCCAGCACTCTTTCCGATCCGCTTCTCACACCCAAAACGAAAGGTTATCGCGTCCAGACTAGGCCAGGTGACACGGTCGTCGCAGATTTTCCCTTAGTTCACACCACTATCATTGACGGCACATCATATTTCCTTGAAGGAGATACTAAGCGCGAGATTGGCAATATCGTTATTGAACTTCAAGATAAAGACAACACGCCAATACGTCGCGTTATAAGTGAAATTGATGGCTATTACAGCTTCGATAAGGTTCAAAAAGGTGAGTACTGGATCAGTGTTCCTGATGAGGTTTTGTCGTCAATTAACGCCACGTTGACAAACAAAATTCATATCAAAATCGACGAGATTGATGGGTTCATTTCGGATAACAACATCCTCTTACAACAAAAAGTAGATCTAACTGCGCCACCATCCTTTGGTCTACCGACACCCAACTTGCCTCCCACGCCAGCTTTACCCGCTCCTCCCATATCGCCAACGTTGCCAACGTCGGTTAAGGAAGAAAAAACCATAAAAGAAAAAGCAGACAATACTCCAAATGAAACAGATTCCTCTACGGGTGATAGTAATGAGGTGAATAAACCAATCCACGGCTCATCGCCACCAATAGTCGAGCTTACTCCCTAACTGAACTTGCAATCACTTAAGGCTGTTTCTTGCTATTTCATTTTATCTTTTTGTCGATTAATCAAACTATATTGGCTCTATTATCACGGAAACTCAGCATAATTAAATACTGTTGCTCTCTATTACTACAATAGTAATTCATCACACAGAGGTATTCATTCTTTTTTGCACCATCAATTACATACAATTTTATGTACTTGCTGCACTGGAATGCTATTGTATGGTCTCTTATTCTTGTTTTGTGCACTGCAATACTTTGTTTTTGCGTGCATTTTAATATAAAATGTGGTACAATAAGATGTTAGGTTAAATGGATAGTTCATCGTTTTTTATAAAGAGCCAACCGGACAAGTGGCCATGATTTACACAATCTTTTACAAAGGTTTTTTCGTATTTTTTCTCTTGCTGCTTTCTCTAAATGCAGAGCAAGTTCTTGCGGCTACGCAAACTATGTCCGCCCATATTGCCTTTGATACGGTATTGAGCATCACCAACACATCTGGCATCGATTTTGGTTCCGTTAAAGCAAATCAGGCCGGAACCTACACGGTATCTTCGACAGGTGTTGTTACAGCAACCAACAGCGGCGTTGTTCTTGGTGGTGCAAGCAAAGGGGGAAGTCTGACCATCGCCGGATCAACAACACAGACAATCGATATTACAGCCAACAACTATGTTTCCAATAATGGCGTAACGCCTTCAGGCGTAACCTGTGCTTACAACGGCGGCGCAGCCGCACCGTGCAATCTTACAAGCCAAGCCGCGCCTGCGGCTGGTAAGATTCTCCTTATCGGCATCACCGTCGATGTGGACGGTAATCAGACGGTTAATACAACAGCATCTCCTACATTCGACATAGTGGTTACATATCATTAATGAAGGACATGAGTGAGAAAACAAACGGCGCGTGTGGCCGAGGGAATCGAAGCGATGATCGCCAAAACGGGCAAATGAGATGAATCGTACACGGCGTAGGACGACACTTCTCTGCCTTTTGCGGCTCTCCCTCAAAGGATGGGGCAAAGGCGGACTTCTGATAAGATAGAAGCCGCCAAGCCACCCATCCAAGAGGAGCCCGCCAATGCCTTACGATCATC
>JBAZRW010000010.1 GCA_041662785.1 Bdellovibrionales bacterium
CTCCTTCGCTCACTGGAAAAACAAGGTCAAAATACATCGAGGATTGAAGAAGGATCGGCGGAGAAAAATGATCAGCTTTTTGCTCTCAAAATCGTGAATCTACCCACACCTTTTGATCATTATGCCGTTTTTATTGTGTTTTACAAACTTCGCCCGATTTTGGATCTCCAAAACCAAAAAAACAGGGAGAAGGTGGCGGGGGCCACCCGTTTCTTTTTAGCGGCGCTCGCAATAAATCGTTGTGGTCGTTATGAGCGCGATGATCACAATGAGTGCCACGATAAGCGCCCACGTGAATCCAAAAACAACAAAAGCCGCCGCGATAGACGCCGTGGTTATAAGCTCAATCACCACATAACGCGTACCGATGGGCGCGGCGCAATGGCGGCAACGCCCACGCCCGATCAGCCATGACACAACGGGGATTAGATCGCGTGGTGTCAAGTGAGAGCCGCAACTGGGGCAGGTTGAAGGTGGCGAGACAATCGACAGGCCTCGTGGCAAGCGATAGCTGAGCATGGTTGTGAAGCTGCCCAGCACCAGCCCGACAAGCGTGCCGACAAACAGTCTGACGAAGGGTTCGTTGAGCAGGGGGTCGTTCATATTTCTATACCTAAAACAGGTGAGGAGTTGGCGGGTGGAAAAAACAAACGGGACTCCCGCTTTCGCGGGAGTGACGGTGTTTTTTGTGGTCACAGTTTCCTTTAGCGTCATCCCCGCGAAAGCGGGGATCCAGTTTTCTTATTTTTTCTGTTCCAGAAAACTAACTCTTGAAGTGGAAGTGGCATAGCATAGTCTTTTTTTAGGCTGATGGCCATGCCGTCCTTGAAAAAAAGGTGGCTTTATGACTATGATCCTTATCTTTGCACTCTTGTAAAGCAGAGATGATCATGGCGGATCCCATCATTCAGGTACAGGACTTAACACGCGGTTTTCGTGTGCGTGATAAGGATGCCAAGAAAAGCGGTTGGTTTTCGAGTCCGAAAACAAAAGAGCTTGTGGCTGTTCGCGACCTCAATTTTTCCATTCAAGCTGGCGAGAAAGTTGCCTTTATCGGCCCCAATGGCGCGGGAAAATCAACGACGCTTAAGATGCTTTCGGGCCTTTTGTGCCCTACGTCGGGGACGGCGTCCGTTTGCGGCATGACACCGTGGGAGAAGACGCAAGAATTGGCCTCCAAGATTGGCCTTGTGTTCGGGCAGCGCTCACACCTGTGGCCGCACTTACCTGTAAAGGACAGCTTTGCTCTGCTGGCCAAGATTTACTCTCTGGATGAGACGGCGGCGAACCAGCAAACGGAAAAACTAATTGAGGTGTTTGGCCTTACCAAGTTTTTTAATCAGTATGCTCGCACGCTTTCGCTGGGGCAGCGGATGCGCTGTGATATTGCGGCGGCGCTTCTCCACCAGCCGTCGGTTTTGTTTTTGGACGAGCCGACCATCGGTCTTGATGTGACGGCCAAGGCCTTGCTGCGTGATCACTTAAATCGCTTGGTGCAAGAGTTCGAAACGACAGTTTTGCTGACCAGTCATGACACCGACGATATCGAGAAAATCTGCGACCGCGTGATTTTGATCGATCGCGGGCTTAAGCTTTTGGATACGACGTTGCCTGTACTGCATCGCGATTATCGTCAGACAAAAACGTTGCTGCTTACGACGGAAGAAGAATGCCCCCTGTTCGATCATCCGCATGTCACGGTGGAAGAACAGGGCGATCATAGGCTTGTGCTTAAGGTGGACGTAACGCAGGTGAGGATGGAGGTTATCGTCGCACAATGCCTTGAGCGATTTAAGCTGCTTGACATCACAATTGAAGATTTGCCGTTGGAGGAGATTATTAAAACGATCTACCTTCACATGAAACACAAAAAGGCGGGATGATGGCTGGCCTTTCCAACTCTTTGAGTGTTCTTGGCATTGGGTTGCGTCTTGGCTTTCGCCAGACGATGCAGCAAAAGATTTTGTTCGTCGGCGCGTTCCTTGTCTATGCGACGATCATGGTGTTTTACGCGGGCATTATCAAAATGATCTCGCCCGCCGATCTGGCCAAGCATGGCTATAGCCATGCGCAGTTGATCTGGTATTTGGCGATCACGGAATATATGTTGTTCTCGTGCGTTTCCTGGGTTTTTAAAGAGGTGCAAAGCGATTTTCATAGCGGGCAGATGAGCCTGTCTCTGCTGCGTCCTTATCCCACCAGTTTGACTCGCGTGTCGATTTGGTGCGGTGAAGCGCTGGCGCGGCTTTTGGTGTTGTTTGTGCCAATGATGGGAATCACAGCCTTGCTGGCGGGCGCGTTTGTGATGACGCCTTTGCAAACGGTTGGCATGGTGCTGAGCTTGCCTCTTGGCGCGGTGATCACGGAGTGCGCTTTTTATATGATTGGCGCGTCGTGTCTGTGGTTTGCGCAGGCTGAACCTGCCTCATGGGTGTGGCAAAAGGCTGTGTTTTTGTTTGGCGCGATGATCTGGCCGATGGCGTTTTATCCGCTGTGGATGAAAGGGATCATGTGGGCCACGCCCTTTCCCGCCGTGCTGGCGGCGGCGGGGAGTTGGGCCTTGCATCACTCCGCGCTTTATTACGCGCTGGCGTTCCTGCATCAGGTATTTTGGGCAGCGGCGTTTCTTGCGCTCTTACGTTGGTTTGATGGCGTGATTATGCGCAAAATCCAGTCGGGGGAGGGTGCATGAGGGGGACTCTTTCCTATCTTTGGGCGCTGATGATGGCAAACATGAAAAGCCATGGCGCGCAGCTTAGACGCTTGTTCGTCATGTCATTTTTCATGATGATCCAGAACACGATGTTTTTTATCATCTGGATCCTTTTTTTCCAATCGGTCAGCGATCTTAAAGGTTGGCAATTGCCCGATTATATGCGGCTTATCGGAATTTTTGCCTCTTCCTTTGGCTTTTGCATGTTTTTCTTTTACGGCGTGCGGAACATCGCCTACTGGATACAGGATGGATCGCTGGACGCTTATATCACGCGACCTCGTGCGGTTTTGCCTGCCGTGCTTATGAGCGCCTCATCGCCAGCCAGTTTGGGCGACATTTTGTACGGCCCTATTTTGTGGCTAACACTGGGGGGGATGCCTCTATCAAGCTTGCCGTGGTTTCTGGTGCTGGCGATGATGTCCGCTACGCTTTTGCTGTCGGTTCTTATTATCATGTACTCCCTTTCATTTTGGCTAAAGGGGAGCCCGCGCTTTCCCGATCAGCTTTTTGAAATGCTTCTGATTTTTACGGGCAACATTCTTCATGGCCAGCCCTTTGCGCTTAAAGCGGTGGCCTTTACGATCATTCCCGCCGGATTCATTACCTATATTCCTGTTCAATTGACGCGGGAGTTTGACGCAACGCTTTGCGCATTGCTTATCGGCGCGATGATTTTCTATGGCGTTCTGGCTGTGATTGTTTTTAACGCGGGGGTCAGGCGTTATGTGCGCGGCGCTGTCTAACCCTTAAGCGCCGTGATGGCTTCGCTCACCTGCGCTGGCTTTGTGAAATCAATGCGAGGATGGCGAAAAGGAACCCACTGGAATCGAGCGTACCATAATTTTCCTTCATGCGGCGGCTGCGCGTAATCATAAGACGCCAGCGGCCTAAAGACCTCATGATCTGTTTTGATAGTGCCAAGGTTGCTTCGCTCACTGGCGTAAAGGTTTAAAAGGGTTTGTTTGTTCCCTTTTTCTTCGTCCGTCAGGCGCACAAGTCTTTCGGTTCCATTCGGGGAGGAAAAATGATTTGAATGAGCCTTCCCGCCTGCATAGTTATATTCTGAGAACTCAAGAATACTGATGTCTTGTTTTAATAGGCTGCATACGCCGTTGATGGCGTCATGATCGGTATGGCCGCCTTCATAGGCAGGAACCCATAGTTGATCAATGTCGTGTGACGCGATGGCGTAGCGGATTTCCTCTAGGACAGTGGGCAACTCATTGATCGCGTATCGTGAGGGACGGTCCGCAAACGCAAGCGGTTTGACCTTAAGCCGTTTGGCGGCCAACTCAGCTTCTTTGTGCCGACGCGCGACCATCGTGCGGTAATGCTCTCGCTGCCACGGCCACAAGGCGTTTCGCGCAATGCAGCCATTCGTCAGATAAAGGGAATAGATCCTTGCGCCTAAGGCTTGGGCGCGGCCTATTGTTGCGGCGCAGGCGACGACCTCATCGTCGGGATGCGGGACAAGGATCAGTATGTGATGACCAAAATCAGGCATCTTTTTTCTTTTCTTCCGCCGCTTTTTTCCATACTGGGTAAAAATCGTTCTCTAAAACAGTGCGCCAATCCGCGATCGATGTATCGGCATAAGCACGTGCGACTTTGCCCATGTGAAGGCGCGTGTTGGTTGAGCCTGTCACGTCGCGCAAGGCATTGGTCCAAGCCTCAACCCCACTGGGCACGACCAGCATGGCGGGTGTATTATCGCACAGGGCGGCGATGCCGCTTTTTTCCGACACAAGGATGGGGAGGCCTGAAACGATGGCTTCAACTGAAGCCGTGTTGCGAATTTCGATTTCAGAAGGAAGGGCAAAAACGTCAGCACTAGCGTACAGACGGGCGATTTCTTCAGGACTGACTTGTCCCGCCACTGTGACGTGATCGCCAAGGCGCTCCCGCAAATCTTTATCGGCGGGGCCCACGCCTGCCGTGATAAGGTGAACGGCGCGACCCTCGGCAATGAGGTTTTCCATCGCGCCGATCAGGGTGTAGATGTTCTTGCCCTCATCTAGCCTTCCGACGAAGAGGACAATGATGCGATCATGCGGGATGGCATAGTCTGCCTCCACGCCTGCGCGGTCACGTCTGTGAGGGCCGAAAAGGTCGCGATCCGTGCCGATACGCACAATGTGAACGCGCTCGTCCCCGATAATGCCTGCCGCAATGGCTCTGTCTTCGTCACGTTTGTAGAAAGCGGCGGTGCAGGCGCGAAGATGTTTTTTAAGGCGGTTTATTTTGGCGGCTTCCTGCCGTTCAGGTAGATGAAAAACATTGAGGAGCAACCGCGCCAGCCAGCTTTGCCCAAAAAGACGTTCAATAGTCAGTTGCGTAAATACCCGCGCATAGGCGGGCGTGTCGGTATGAAAAGACGTTGTGAGGGGAATACCTTTTTTGCGGCTTACTTTTTCCGCCGTTTGCGCGAAGCAGAAAAAGCCATCTGTCGTAACGATAACATCGTAATCCGTAAGCTCTTTCGCCAGTTCCTTATGATAGCCCCCTAAGTCTGTGTTATCGGGAACGTAGGGAAGAAACTTAAGGCGGCTTGTGCTAAATATCGGGGGCAGGCGTTTAATCCTTGCCTTGGCGCTTAGCTCTTGCGTGCTTGTCTCACCCGAAAAATAGGCGGTGAAGTCAAGGGGGAGGTCTGTGATAGCGGCTGCCTTAGCCAAATTTTCCCAACCTCGTGCATGGCCTCCCGACATAGGCGAGAGGGGCAGGTCAATCAGCGCGGCAACGCGCAAGGGGGCGGGGGATGGTTTGGGGCTTGTCATGGGCTGTCTTTTTGTCATCTAATGTGAAGCGGGCTTTAAGTTGTTCACGAGCGCGATTTTTCCATGAGTGGGAGTCTAAAACAAGTGCGAAATCTGTTTGTTCTTATTCTTTTGTGTTTGTGCCTTCCTGTGCCCGTTCAAGCTGGCGTTCTGTCCACTTCTGGTGAGATTCAAACGGGCCCGCGAGAGGCTCCAGCCGATAAAACCATCTCGGTTGATTCTGTTCTTGACGGCGTTTCGGGCGTTTTTGATTCTGTTGTCTCAACGATTAGTGACGGTAGTCTTCCTAAAAGCGATGAGAAAAACGATGCGAAGAAGGCTGAGGTTAAGGAATCCCCTGCACTGATTAAGGCCAAACGCCTTGAGACGGACAAAGAGACTTCTGCCCAAAATGGGCCGCCGCGTAAAGACGAACCTTCCGCTCCCTATAAAGTCTATACCGCGCCGATGATTGCGGATGATCCACCCGTGGTGATTGACCCAGCCCCTCCTTCTTCTAGAGTGGACTCCGTTCAAGGCGATGGCTTTGAAGGGTGGCAGACGCAGGCTCCCAAAACGGTCGATCTTAGCAAGCCGCCTGCCCTGACAGAGGAGGCGAAAAAAGCGGCGGGCCTTGATGTTGAGCGCGAGGATGTTTTATATGCGCCCGAAGGGAAGGCAGGAAAAACGGAAAGGGGAAGGGGTATCCCCCCCATTGCGGCGTTGCCCAAACAGTTTATCCCGATCCTTCCGATGGGTTTCGGCGCGAAAGCCGCGCCCCAGCTTTTACCTGTGGCTAGTAGCGTTGCACTGGATGAGGATCAAACGCAAGTTAAGCGCGTCATTGTTTTTATCCACGATATGACGCGTAATGCCGCTGATGGCATTGCTACCTTGATGACCTTGTCCGGCTCAGAGGGCGAGCAGACTCTTATTCTCGCGCCGCAGTTTCCTTTGGATGTTGATATCGTGCGGTTTGCCAAGTACCTGCCTGATTCTGGACGGCAGGTTGCGCGTTGGCGCATCGAAGACGGCTGGCAATGGGGGGGGGAGTCCACGTTAGGGGCTGGGCAGCGTGGGATTAGTTCCTATACCGCGCTGGATATCTTGCTTTTGTATCTTTCGGATCGTGAGCGGTTTCCGATGCTGGAGAAAGTCATTCTTGCCGGACATGGGCAGGGTGGCGATTTTGTTCAGCGTTATGCTGCGGTGGGGAAAGCCCCTTCTGTTTTGAAAAAGGAGGGATTGCCCATGCGTTATGTCGTGGCCAACCCCTCTTCCTATCTTTATATGACGGCCTCGCGTCCTTCGCCGGAAAGCGCACGTTTTATCGCGCCGGATGTTGCTTCGTGCCCCAATGTTAACGATTATCCTTACGGTCTTGCCTCTCTTTCCTCCTATGCCAAGAGTGCGGGGGCCAATGCGATCCGGCTGGACTATCCAGAGAAGCCCGTTCTCTATCTAGTGGGTGATAAAATTCTCATTGATCACTATCTGGATCGTTCTTGCGCCGCGATGGCGCAAGGCCCAGATCGAACAGTGCGGGGCAAGAATTACGGGCAGTATTTGTCCAAAAGCTTTGGTGAAACGGCGTTTGGTCACATGATGACGATTGTCCCGAATGCAGGTTATGACCCCGTTTCGCTTTTTGGATCGTCTTGTGGGATGGCGGCGTTGTTTGGCGATGGCCGGTGTTAACAATCTCTACTACACCTTTGGCTTTTTGCCCGTTTTCTGTGGTTCGCTGCGCACGTACCTAAACGTACGTTTACGCTGCGATCCTCGAAAACAATCAAAAATCCTTTGTTGTAGCGAGATTGACTCTTTAAATAATAGAGGGGAGAAAAGATTCCCATGATACGTCGGCGCGGGGACGCGCCTCGTTCTCGGCAATAATCGCGTCGGCGCAGCGTGTGGCAAGACGAAGACTTTTGTCGACGGGCCAACCCAGTGTTTGTGCCTTTAAAAAGCCAGCCAGAAATTGATCGCCAGCGCCAAGGGAATTGACAAAGCAGGCGTGTGGCATGGCGCGGTGGGAAAGGGTTTTGCCCGCATGGCGAGCGCAGGATCCTTGCGCGCCTTTGGTTGTCAGAATAATTTTTTCGGGGTCGGTGATCTCTCCCGTTATGGCAAAAAGGGCCTGCATCTCGGTTTCATTGCCGACCAAGATATCGGCATGACGGGCTACAATATCGTTGGCGTAGGTCTCGCGGCCTTGCCAGTTTCTGACTTCCGAAACGGTGATAACGATTTTGCAGGATGTCGTGGCGGCTTGCTCTAGGGCGTTTGCGATAATATCGGCCGTTTCAGCGTTGGAAAGTAAATTGCCGCCGACAAGAAGATAGCGCGTGGAAGAGAAATCAAAGGCAGAAAAATCGGCAGGGTTAAAATGATCCACACAGCCTTTATGGAGGGCAAAGCTGCGTTCGCCCCCTTCGGTCAGCAGAACGATGCAGGTTCCGGAAAGAAGATTTCCCGTAAGAGGGTTTGAGGCAAGATCATCAATCTTGCGCTCCGCCAAGTCGTCTGAAAAAGTGCGCCCCAGATCATCGTCCGCGACGTTGCCAAAATAGCCTGCGCGCGCGCCAAGAGCCGCAACCCCCGCGATGGTGTTGGGGATAGCGCCGCCGGAAAAGTGCTGTGGGGACTTAAGCTTGGCTTGAATCTCTTTGATTTGTTGTGCATCAAAAAAGCGGCCCGTATCGAGGGGAATATCATGGTCGTTGAGAAGGGCATAAGGAGCTGATGCGATGACATCAACGTAAGAGCGGCCAATGCCGACAACGTCAAAAAGACTTTGGTTTTGGATCATGAGCCATCAATAAAAATGGTGCACCCGAAGGAATTCGAATCCCTAGCCTTCTGATTCGTAGTCAGATGCTCTATCCAGTTGAGCTACGGGTGCATTGCTTTACCAGCAAGGCGCGTAAAGTAGACAATCGGCGGGCAAAAAGCAAAGGGTTTTTTACCCTTTTTTTCATGGCGTTGCTATTAAGGGCCGTATGCGTTAACCAGTATAAAACACGTCGATGAAAGGGTTTTTCATGTGCATCACTTGCGGTTGTTCCGGCGAACAGCATCACGATCATACTCATGGCCATGATCACCACCACGATCACGCGCCTTTAGGCGCTGTTCACGATCATGAGATGGGCGCGACCCGCGCCGTTTCGGTCGAGCAAGACATTCTGGCCGAAAACAATCGCTATGCGGCGCAAAACCGCGCGGCATTTCTGGCCCATAAAATTGTCGCCCTTAACCTGATGTCCAGTCCAGGGGCGGGCAAGACGACGCTTCTCACAAAAACGCTAGAGGCCGGACGATTTAAGGCGGGCGTGATCGAAGGTGATCAAAGCACCGACTTTGATGCCGAGCGCATCCGCGCCACGGGCGCTCCTGCTGTTCAGATCAACACGGGCGCGGGCTGCCATTTGGATGGTCATATGGTGGGGCATGCGCTGGAAGATTTAAAGGTTGACGAGGGCACTCTTGATGGTGGGGTCATGTTTATCGAAAACGTTGGGAACCTTGTTTGCCCTGCCTCGTTCGATTTAGGTGAAGCGGCCAAGGTCGTTTTGCTTTCCGTGACGGAAGGTGATGATAAGCCGCTTAAATATGCGCCTATGTTCGCCGCTGCCGATTTAATGCTGCTCACCAAAATTGATTTGCTGCCCCATGTGCCGTTTGATGTTGAGCGTTGCCTTGGGTTTGCGCGGCAGATTAACCCTAAGCTTACGATTCTGCAGCTTTCCGCTACGTCGGGCGAGGGCATGTCTGCGTGGCTGGAGTGGATTGAGGGCGTAGGAAAAGTTTAGGGCGGCGCGTTATCCCGCCGCCTTCACAAAACTCTCCATCACCTTTTTAAGGCCCGCTTTGTCAAAGGCGATTTCTAGCTTGTCGCCATCCACACGGCGAACAGTGCCAAGGCCGAACGTGCCATGCGTGATGCGATCCCCGACATTCAGCCTGCCTTCCCGCCGTGGTGCGGCGATCTCACGCGCTTTGCCTTCTATCTGTTGTGCTTGATGAGGCAAGGCGTGGGCGCGTCCCGCCTTAAGCTGCTGCCAAAGGGGTGGGGCTTTCTTCTCGCGCCGTTCTTCATCCCAGCCGCCCAAAGACGATGAGCGGTGCGCGGCGGTTTGGCCGATGGTTGAGCTTCTCTCGACATGCGTGGCAGGCAATTCGGCAAGGAAGCGTGAGGGTAGGGCGTTCACCCAACTGCCATAAACAAGGCGATTGGCGACGTGGCTGATCCACGCTTTTTGCCGCGCGCGCGTCAGGCCGACATAGGCGAGGCGGCGCTCTTCCTCCAGCCCCTTGTTGCCGTTTTCGGCTAGCGATAGGCGTGAGGGGAAAATATCTTCTTCCCATCCCGGAAGAAAGACAAAGTTGAACTCAAGGCCCTTTGCGCCGTGCAGAGTCATCAGGCTGACTTGATCAATTTCTTTGTTATCCGTGACTTCAAGGACGAGGCTCACATGCTCCAAGAAGGCGGGAAGCGTGTCAAACTCGGCCATCGCGCTGATCAGCTCTTTCAAGTTGTCGAGGCGGGACGGCGCGTCGGGCGATTTGTCCGCTTGCCACATGCCTGTGTAGCCGGACTCGTCCAAAATAATCTGTGCGACTTCCGCGTGTGGAAGCTCATTAAGAAGATCGCGCCAGCGGGCGAAGCTTTGCATCAGGTTTTGCAACGTGGCGCGAAGCTTGGGCTTCAGCTCATCCGTTTCCGACAAACGAAGCGCGGCCTCGCTTAGCGAAAAGCCGTGGTCGCGGGCGAACGTGTGGCACTGCTGAATCGCGGCGGGGCCGACCCCGCGTTTGGGTAGGTTCACGATGCGTTCAAACGCCAGATCGTCGTCGGGTGAGGCAACAAGACGCAGGTAGGCCATCGCGTCGCGGATTTCGGCGCGTTCATAAAAGCGAGCACCAACCAGCACGCGATAGGGAATGCCAAGCGCGATAAACCGTTCTTCAAATTGGCGGGTTTGAAAGCCTGCGCGCACCATGATGGCAACTTGTGAAAGGGGGATTTTGCGTCGCTGTAGTGCCTCAATTTCATCCGCCGCCCACCGCGCCTCTTCCTCGCCGTCCCACAGGGTGCGCACCTGAACCGCATCGCCCATATCGGCCATCGTCCACAGGCTTTTGCCAAGGCGCATTTCGTTGTTTTCAATGAGAGCCGAAGCGGCGGCAAGGATATGGCCCGTGGAGCGATAATTTTCCTCTAGCCGCACAACGGTTGCACCCGGAAAATCCTCTTCAAAGCGCAGAATGTTGCCAATCTCCGCGCCGCGCCAGCCATAGATGGATTGATCCTCATCACCCACGACGCAGATGTTTTTGCTTTTTTGCGCGATCAGGCGTAGCCACAAATACTGCGCGACGTTGGTATCCTGATACTCATCGACAAGCAAATACTGAAAGCGGTTTTGGATCTGCTCTAAGATGTCGGGATTTTGGCGCATCAGCGTCAGGTGATGCAAAAGAAGATCGCCAAAGTCGCAGGCGTTCAGCTCTAACAGGCGTTCTTGATACAGTTTGTAAAGTTTTGGCAGCTTGCCGTTTGCGATATCAAAGTGATCGTTGCTGACCTCATTGGGGAGAAGCCCGCGATCCTTCCACCGCTCGATAAAACTAAGGACGACGCGAGGCGGCGACTTTTTGTCATCGATGTTTTCGGCTTCCAGTAGCTGCTTGATC
Organism: Bdellovibrionales bacterium; assembly: GCA_041662785.1. NCBI lineage: Bacteria > Pseudomonadati > Bdellovibrionota > Bdellovibrionia > Bdellovibrionales > Bdellovibrionales bacterium. The sequence continues at coordinate 11,173 of JBAZRW010000010.1, forward strand.
AGGCGCAGTTGATCGTCTGTGCCAAGAATAGTGAAGGAGGGCTTGAGGCCAACGCGCTCAGCATGGGGTCGCAAAAGACGCGCGGCCAGCGCGTGAAAGGTTCCAAGATACCAGCCCTCAACCGAGCGCCCGCCCAAAAGTCCAGAGACGCGCTCACGGATTTCGGCGGCGGCTTTGTTGGTGAAGGTCACGGCCATGATCTGCGCCGGAACGGCCTTGCCTGTTGCTAGAAGGTGAGCAAGGCGAGAGGTCAGCACGCGCGTCTTGCCCGTCCCCGCCCCCGCTAGGACAAGGATGGGGCCGTCCAACTGCTCTACAGCCGCCCGCTGCGCAGGGTTCAGCCCTTGCCAGTAGGGGGATTCGGGTTCTTGATTTAAAGCGCCAAAAGTCATGCCTTTGGCCTAACGCATTGATGCGATAGGTGCAAGGCGTTCTTTACCGCCCCCCTTGCGGGGGAGGAAAGTTTTTCTTGGGTTTGCGTAGCAAGTCCTTAGAAAAACTAGGTGGGGGGTCATGATTGGATGGGACGGGTTTCGACCCCCCACCTGCAAAAACTAAGACTTACTTCCGTCTTCGCTGCTTTGCAGCTTCGCCGGACAAGTCGTAAGCCTAAGTTTTTGCTTCCTCCCCCGCAAGGGGGGCGGTAAAAGAATTAGGCAACCTTAATTATGAGAACTTGTTTCATTATCACTCTCCTTCAGCCCAAGCAATCGCGGCAGTTAGAAGATTTTCTGACCCTTGGGTTTGGGGAGAGCTTTCGGCCTTTGGCGTGTGACTATATTGCGTGCATGTTTTCGGATGATTACCACAAGCCTGCTTTTCTGGTATGTGAGGAAGAGGGCGCGATCATCGGCGCAGCGGCGATTTCAGAGGAGTTATTTACGGTCAATACTTGGGGCATTAGCTGGTTGGCTGTGCATCCCGATCATCAAAAACAAGGACTCGGATCGCAGATGATTGAAGGGTGCGTTGAGGAGATTGCTAGGCGGATCAAAGTGCCATCAACGGTTATACTTGCCGTTTATGACGCCATTGCGCCATTTTATTATAAGGCTGGATTTAGCGGTACGACGCGTGTCCACGATGAGGGCGGCGGCCTATATTTGACCCGCGCCGTTCTGCCAAAATTGGCATCGTCGACTATTGCGCGTCCGGCTCTGTAACTGGCGCGGCCTTGGGCACGACCTTGTTGCGGCCCGTTTGTTTGGCTTCATACAAAGCCCCATCAGCGCGACCAATAAAACTGTCTGTTTCCTCATTGGGAATATATTCTGTTGCGCCCATCGAGATGGTGACGACGCCCAGATTTTCATTGGTGCGGCGGCGGCGTACTTGCTTGGTGGCCAAAATGTTGCGCAGCTGATTGCCGACGCGCTCGGCGTCCGCCACGGTGGTTTGAGGCAAAAGGATCACGAACTCCTCCCCACCATAACGGGCGATGATGTCGCGGCCTTTCAAGTTTTCAACCAGTGTTTTAGCGACAAGTTTAAGAACTTCATCGCCGATCAAATGCCCAAAGGTATCGTTGAACTTTTTAAAGAAATCGATATCGCACATCAGTAAGGATAAAGGCGTGTTATTCTCAACGGATTCATCTATGGCGCGTTTGATCTCCTCATCAAAATACTTGCGGTTGCCGACACCCGTCAACGCATCCGACAGCGAGGCCTTACGCACAACATCAAGGTTATAGCGCATCTCGGTTAGCTGTTGCGTTGAGTTTGTCAGCTGGGATTGAAGCCGCTGATTTTGTTCGGCCATGATGCGTGTTTCGTTTGCCACGCGGGACACGGCTGATTTAATCTGATCGATTGAAACGTTGGATTGAAGAGCTCCCGTGAAAGATGTCAGCGTTTGGTTGTACTGATTGGACTCATCCGCTGATTTTTCTAAAACCTTCATCACCGTGTTGATTTCATCAACAATGTTGCCAGAGGCTTTTTGGATGACCTTGTTTTCGGCCTCAAGACTAAGATGAGCCAGAAAGAGTTCCGTGCATTGTGATTGGGTCAGGCGCCCATCTTGATCAATGAGCAAACCCATCGCCATTTTCAGGTTAGGGTTCGAATTGGAAAAGTAACCGTAATAGACGGCAAAATTATCGGGCGTTGGAGCAAGGCCATGCTCTGCCATAAGCTCTATGGAAAGTTTGGCCCATACGTCAGGCAAATCTGTGTTCTTATCGTCGCTCACGGAGCCTCACAGGCGGGTGGTTGATTCGCGTTTCCCCAAGTTAGGCAAAAAGCGCTTCATTGTACAGAGGGTTAGAGGGATTCAATAAGATGGAGCCATGCGGCCTCATCCAGCACAGTAACGCCCAGCCCTACGGCTTTGCCTGCCTTGCTGCCAGCGTCCGTGCCCGCGACAAGAAAATCCGTTTTTGAGGATATGGATCCGGCTACCTTAGCCCCCAGACTTTCTGCCTTGGCTTTGGCCTCGCTGCGCCCCATGCCCTGTAAAGTGCCTGTAAACACAATGGTTTTTCCGGAAAGGGGCGATGGCCTTTCCACCTGAATAAAGGGCAGGATGGTCAACTCGTGGGCCAAATCGGCCAAAACTTGCCTATTATGCTGTTCGGCGAAAAAGGCGACGATGTCGCGGGCCACAAGCTCGCCAATCTGGTCAATGCCGATAAGAACCTGCCATGCCTCGGCCGTTTCGTCCTGCGCGGCGATCATGGAAGCTTGCAGGGCGTCAAGCGAGCCATAGTGCCGCGCCAGCAGTTTTGCCGTTGCCTCGCCGACTTGGCGGATGCCAAGGGCGTAGATGAGCTTGTCGAGGGAAACCTCGCGCCGCGCCTTAATGGCATCCAGAAGGTTGGCGACAGACTTTTCCTTCCATCCCTCGCGCTGGGTTAAGGCGGCGCGGTGCGCGTGAAGGCGGAAAATGTCGGCGGGCGCTTTGATTAGGCCAGCTTCCATCAGCTCACGCACGCGGCGCTCGCCAAGGCCTTCGATGTTGAACGCGTCGCGGCTGACAAAATGGCATAGGCGTTCCACCGCTTGCGCGGGGCAGGTCAGGCCGCCTGTGCAGCGGCGAACCGCCATGCCTTCCTCGCGCACAGCCTTAGCGCCGCAAGCGGGGCAATGATCAGGAAAGGCGAACGGCGCAGAGTCCTTGGGGCGATGGTGAAGGAGAGCCTCGACAATTTGCGGGATCACGTCACCGGCACGTTGCACGATAACCGTGTCGCCTTCGCGAATATCTTTGCGGGCGATTTCATCTTCGTTGTGAAGCGTGGCGCGGCTCACCATCACGCCGCCGACATTGATCGGCTCCAATTCCGCAACAGGGGTCAACGCGCCCGTTCGTCCGACTTGAACCGTGATGGCTTTTAAGATTGTTTCTGCGCGTTCAGCCGCGAACTTGTGCGCGATGGCCCAACGTGGAGCGCGGCTGACAAAGCCAAGACGTTCTTGCAGCGCGAAGTCATTGACCTTGTACACCACGCCATCAATATCAAAGGGCAGGGCGTGACGCGCCTGTTCAATCTCTTCGTAATAGGAAAGAATCTCATCCGTTGTGTGACACAAGCGGGCGGGTTCATTAAGGGCAAAGCCCCAAGCCAGAAGATGTTCGCGCAAGCCTTGCTGTGAGGTGAAGGGGAGGGTGGAGGCCTCGCCCAAAGCATAGGCGAAGAAGGAGAGAGGGCGCTGCGCCGTGATTGATGCGTCAAGTTGACGCACACTGCCAGCCGCCGCGTTGCGGGGGTTAGCAAAAAGAGGCTCGCCCGCCGCCTCACGCTGCGCGTTGAGCGCAAAGAAATCCGCGCGGTTCATGTAAATCTCACCGCGCACCTCAAGGACATTGGGCGCAAGACCGGCAAGCGTGTGGGGCACGTTCTTGATCGTCATTACGCCTGCCGTGATGTTTTCGCCGACTTGGCCATCGCCGCGCGTGGCAGCAAGAACAAGGCGTCCCCTTTCGTAGCGCAGTGAGGCCGATAGGCCATCGATCTTCGGCTCGGCCATCATGGCGATGGGGGCAGAGTCGGCAAGGTTCAAAAAGCGTCGGATACGCGCGATAAAATCGGCCACGTCCTCGGCGGCAAACGCGTTGCCCAAGGACAACATTGGCACGCTATGCGTGACCTTGCTAAAGCCTGCGGCGGGCGCGGCGCCAACCTTCTTTTCAGGATCGTCGGCGGGGGCAAGGTGGGGAAAGGCTTCGCGTAGCGCCTTGTATTTCATGCGCAGAGCATCGTAATCCGCATCCGAAATCTCTGGCGCGTCCTTTTGGTGATAGAGCGCATCATGCCGCGCAATCTCAGTCGCCAGCGATGCCATCGCAGCAGCAGCTTCCAAAGGGGTGCGGGGAGGGAGTGTGGTCATGTGTCTTGCGTAAAAGAGGAATTATCTAGGCACAACATAGGATGGGGTAGGAGAATAGTATTTTACCCCATAGTTTTTTTCGTATTTTTGAAGAATAGTTTCTATAACGCCGTCATCGGCAAGTTGTGTAATGGCGTGATCAATCATATCTCTTAATTGATACTCGCCGCGTCTAACAGAAAGAAGCTCGCCATAAATGCGAACGGGAGGAATACTGGCTACTTTGCGAAGCGTATTCGGGTTTGTTTTCATAAAGTCATTTACAAGACCAACATCGCACATGACAATATCAGCTTTCTTTGTCATGATTTGCATCAGAAATTCACTCCCCGAAGCCGTCATAGGCAGAGAAACGATGGTGGCATTGGGAAGTTTTTCCTTCGCAAGATCGTAGCTATAGTCGCCATCAATTGCGGATATTTTAACATCTTTTATGTTCGCTTTCTCGATATTGCTATCAAAGCGTTGGTCGTCGGCGCGTGTGAAGGCATGAACCGGGTTATAAAAAGTTGCCCTTGTCATAGTTAGCGTTTGAAGGCGTCCGGCTGCTGGCCAAAGGGAGGCGCACATGACGTCAAATTTTTGGGCGTTTAGCGCGGCTGCAATTTCGCCACTACCTGTTTCAACAATCCAGTTTATTTTAAGACCAAGGTTCCTGCCGATGGCTTCCATAATATCATAATTGATGCCAGACACTTTTCCAGTGTTTGGGTCTTTGATAATATAGGGGGGCCAAGTAATATAGCCGCAGTTTATCGTTTTGCTTTTTTCAACGCGCAAAAATGCGGTTTCTTCAGCGTGTGCGGGCAGGCTCGCAGCGAGCAAAAGAATAATCATTAAACCAAGATGAGCATATGGGCGAAATGACATTATGGATTCTTTCTGATAGAGGTAACAAGCTCAAAGTTTATCTATAGATGGTATTCCAATCAAGAAGCTTCATAGTACGTAACTCATTTTTTAAAGCCATAAGTTATAATCGTCATTGCGAGCGGAACCCCCGCGAAGGCGGGGGAATCCAGCGCCGCGCGGCTGGATGGCCACGTCGGCCTTTGGCCTCCTCGCAATGACGGTAAAATGTCAGTCATCACAATCTTACTGCTTTCTTTGGTGTTTGAAAATTATCCCCCATTAGCGCTCGTGCGGCGTCGCGGGCGGCGTCGGTGGTGGCTGCGCCTGCCAACATCCGGGCGATTTCTTCAAGGCGCTCATCGTGCGCAAGGGGCTTAACATCCGTGGTGGTCGCTTTGCCCTTCGTGCTTTTGCTGACGCGCAAATGATGGCCGCCAAGAGCGGCGACTTGCGGGCTGTGTGTGACGACTAGAACCTGCACGTCGCGCCCCAGCTGCGCGAGGCGGTGTCCTACGGCGGAGGCGGTCGCGCCGCCGATGCCTGCATCCACCTCATCGAAAATAAGCGTCGGGACAGGGTCGGCTTTGGCCAGCACGACTTTGATCGCCAGCATAAAGCGCGAAAGCTCGCCGCCTGAAGCGACTTTGTTGAGGGGCGCGAGCGCCTGCCCCGCGTTGGTTGTTGCCATAAACGCGACGCGATCAAGCCCTTCCGCGTTCCATGCGGCTTCATCTTGGCGGGTGACTGTCGGCTCAAACACCGCGCGTTCCAGTTTGAGCGGCGGCAATTCGCGCATAATATCGTTGGCGAGTTTGGCGGCGGCTTTTTGGCGTTTGTCGCTGAGTTCCTCGGCGCGTTTGACATAAGCCGAGCGGGCGAGCGATACGGCTTTGGCGAGTTTGGCGAGTTGCCCACCTTGATCGGTAAGCAGCGCAAGGCGTGCGCGTAAATCCTCATGGATCGCAATTAAATCGTCCGTATTATGGCCGTGCTTGCGGGCCACGGCGCGGAGCTTGAATAGGCGTTCCTCGATTTTATCAAGGCTCGCGCCGTCGTTATCGATGGCCGCCCCAAACCGCTCGATCTGGATCGACGCCTCCTGCGTTTCATTGATGGCGCGATCCACAATAGCCAAAATGTCGGAAAGCATGGGCGCTTTGTCAGCAATTCGTGCCAGCGTCTTTCCGGCCAAGGCGAGCTGAGCCGCCGCGCCGCGATGACTGCTAAGTGCTTGCTCGGTTGTTTGAAGCGCTTCCAAAATCTTCTCACGGTGCTGCAATTGCGTGCGCTGCGCCGCCAGCGCTTCGGTTTCCTTGTCTTGTGGCGCGAGGTCGTCCAACTCCGCCACCGCGGCTTTAAGAAACTCTTCCTCATTTTGCGTGCGCTCATGTAAAGCCAGCGCATCGTCATAGGCGGAGCGAGCCTTGTGCCAGTCGTCAAAAGCCGTGCCGGTTTGTTTTTTAAGCGCCCCCGCGCCCGCATAAAGATCGAGAATCGTGCGGTGGTTGGCGGCGTTCAAAAGGCCATGTGTTTCAAACTGGCCGTGAACTTCGATCAAAGCATCGCCGATTTGGCGCAAGAGAGCCACGCCAATCGGTTGATCGCAAAAAAAGGCGCGGCTTTTGCCGTCCTTGCCAATCACGCGGCGCAGGGTCAGGGGATCCTCAAAACTTAGGCCTTGTTCTTGAAGTAAAGCCTTAAGATCGGGCGGCAATGCGCCAGAAAAGCTGGCCGTGACAGAGGCTTGATCAGCGCCTGCGCGGATAAGGCCCGCATCGCTTCGTGCCCCCAAGGCAAGAGCCAGCGCGTCCAACAGGATCGATTTTCCCGCGCCCGTTTCGCCTGTCAATACATTCAGTCCCCCTTCAAAGGAAAGCGTCAGCTTTTCGATCAGGACGACATCATGGATGATGAGTTGGTTTAGCACGGCGGGTCCACTTTTGGTTTAAAACGCCTTGTCCCAAATCTTGCCGATCCAGCTTTCCTTATTCTCTTCGGGGGCGAGATCGTTTTTCACAAGAAGGTTATAACTGTCTTGATACCACGAACTGCCCGGAAAATTGTGACCCAGAACGGCGGCGGTGGCTTGCGCCTCGCTCACGATACCCAGCGAGAGATAGCATTCGACAAGGCGGTGTAGCGCTTCAGGCACATGGCTGGTGGTCTGATACTTTTCGACGACATTGCGAAAGCGTCCGACGGCGGCGGTGTATAGTTGTTGCTTCATGTAATTGCGCCCGACTTCCATCTCGGCCCCCGCCAGATGATCGTTGACCAGTGCAATTTTTAGCACGGCGTCTTTGGCGTAGGTTGTTTCGGGAAAGCGGCTAATAATCGTTTGCAGGCGTTTCAGCGCGTTGTGAGCATAGGTTTGATCGCGCCGCACGTCCGTTAGTCGTTCATAGTCGCACAAGGCAGCAAGGTAATAGGCGTAAGGCGTGCTGTCATGGCCGGGATGAAGCTGAATGAATTGTTCCAAAGAGGTTAGCGCAGCATCGTAATCCATAGCTTGGTATTGGGCATAGGCCCCCATGAGCTGTGCTCTGGTTGCCCACGTCGAATAGGGATGCTGGCGCTCGACCTCTTGAAACTGCTTAGCGGCCTCCTTGTAATCCTTTTGATCCATCAGGTCAGAGGCATGCGAATAAAGCTCCTCAACGGGTTTGTCGGGAGGCAGCGGTTTGTCCTCGCTCGCGCAAGCGCCAAGCGTGGTTGTCAAAAGCAAAAGAGCTAAAAGGCGGTGAAAAGAAGTGAAAGTCACGGCGCGAATCCCATAACAGTTTGATGGTGGGGAACTATAGCAGGCGTCCGCGCAAAAATCACCTTGGATCCCACAAAGCCCTAACATGAAGAAAAAGCTATAATTCTCTGATTTTTCCGTTAACCAAACCGCCGCGTTGCATGACCAAAAATAAAGAGATAGGCTTATGAAAAAGGGTAGGCCTTTAACTAAAAAAGGGGGCGGCATGATGGACGAGCAAGAAGTGGAAGCTAAGGTTGGCCAGATTTTTGCTGAGTTTATAGAGGCAATCCCTTCCCACATTGTGACCGATCCAGAACATATGAATTACTTGTGTAGTCTTTTGGTGGGGTATTATTTGCCTTGTTCTGTCCCCGAAGAGGCTCAAAAGATTTCCTCTGTTTTTAATCAAACTTTGGATCAGGATAAAGGGACTCGTGATGGCGTGGGGTTAGTGTGGGAGGCCACGCAACAGGTCTGCCAAATCCCCCAAGAACATGAATCCATATACAAGGACGTCGTCAAGACTTTGGAAGAATTCATGAGGCTTGACGCAAACCTTTCTGGACTCTTTGAGAAAAAAACAATTTTTTCGTATAAAAGGTATGTTGATACTCATAAATTTCTTTATGAAAACGCTGACCATGAAGAAACAAAACAGGAAACCGTTTTGCGTGTTTGGCATAATTACTGCGCTCTGATGGATGAAAAGGAAACGGCCGCCACCCCAGCCAGTCGTGAGGCGTTACTGTGCTATCAGAAGGATTTAGATTGGGTTGGGAAGAACACCCGTGACCCCGATGTTCAAAAGGGGGTTTCCAGTGCCCGTGTAAAAATAGAACAAGACATACAGACGATGCCCGTGCCAGAAGAAAAGTTTTATGTTGTTAAACGGCCTGCCTTTTTTCTTCAATATGCAACGCCTTCTTTTGAGACACACTGACGCGGCATCTGCCTTATCCCTTTCGCACCTTTTCGACAAAGGCGGCCACAGTATCGCGCATGACAGCGGCATTGCGCGTTAGCCCTTGGGACTCGCTCAAAAGCGTTTTTGCATTTTCCCCTGCATTGCGGATGGCTGTCGATATGCCCGATATGTTGGAGGATACTTCTTGGGTTCCTACCGCGGCCTGTTCGACGTTGCGGGCGATTTCTTGCGTCGCGGCGCTTTGCTCCTGTACGGCCGAGGCAACGCCGTTGACGTGTTCAATGGATTCAGAAACATGATGGATGGCATCGACGGCTTTTTTCGTTTCCGTTTGAACGGCTCCGATCTGTTGCGCTATTTCGTCGGTAGCGCGCGCCGTTTGGTTGGCGAGGGACTTAACCTCATTTGCAACAACGGCAAAGCCTTTGCCTGCATCACCAGCGCGAGCCGCTTCAATCGTGGCATTGAGCGCGAGTAAGTTCGTTTGCGCCGCAATATCATTGATAAGGTTGACCACTTCACTAATGCGCGTGACGGCGGCCTCAAGTCCATTAATAACGGCCCCCGTTGAAGAGGCATCGGTGACGGCTTGTTGCGTTGCCTTTGTGGATTCCGTCACCTGTCTTCCGATTTCTTCAACAGAGGAGGAAAGCTCTTCCGTGGCGGAGGCGACGGCCTGAACATTAGCTGCGGCTTCTTCCGAGGCGGCTGCCACAACGGTCGATTGAGAGTCAGCTTGTGCTGACATAGAAGCTAGAGACTGCGCGCTGTTCTCCATACCTTGGGCGGCTCCGGCGACCCCTTGGACGACGGAAAGAACACTCGACTCAAAATCGTCGGCAAGTTTGAGCATCATGGCCCGTCGTTCTTCCTCGCTGCGGCGTTTACCCATATGCGAAGATTGTTAAATATGAAGGCCCCTTTGTTTGTGCTGAATTCGTATCAAAGATTGTGTTAACCATGTTTCCCTTTATTAACCAAAACTTCAAGCAATAGTTTTTTTAAAAAAACGCAAATGCATGTTTTTTTTGTGATTTTTAAGTGGGCGGGTTTGCTCTTTCTCCTTCTTTGACGATTTCTTGTTTAAAGGTACACTGGGACAGAACATGCCTTCCTTTTGACTGGGTTATCCCCTGATGTCCGATGCTCCCCTCATCCACTGTGTCGTGCCTCTGGCAAAGCGCGTGCCGCCTGTCCTTGGCGTGGGCGCTTTTTTGAAAAACGCGCTCTGTCTTATTCAGGGGAATGAGGCGTGGATCAGCCGTGAAAACGGATCACTGGATTCAGCGGAGGCGATCCACCGCTTTGAGGCAACGGCGCAAGGGCTGCTGGCCTTGGCGCATGAGAACCCCATCGTGGTCGCCCATGATCTTCACCCTGATTTCCCCTGCACGCGCTGGGCTGTTGAGAGCGGTCTGCGTACGGTCGCTGTTCAGCACCACCATGCTCACGCCGCTGCCGTGATGGCTGAGCATGAAATCGCGCATCCCATTCTGGCGCTTACGTTGGATGGCTTTGGCCTTGGCGAAAATAATGAAGCATGGGGCGGCGAGCTTTTGCATGTTCGTCCCGATGGTTTTACGCGCCTTGGTCATTTGCTCATGCTTCACCAAGCGGGCGGCGATGTTGCTGCACGACAGCCTTGGCGCATGGGCGCGGCGGCGCTTTGGGCTATGGGGCGCGGGGATGAGATTGCCTCGCGCTACAGTGCGTTTGCTGGCGCAGCGCAGCTTGCCGTGATGATGGAGCGCGGCCTCAACGCGCCTTTGACCAGCAGTGCGGGGCGTCTGTTTGATGCGGCTTGCGGACTGCTTGACGTGATGCCCGTCGCCTCGTTTGAAGGTGAAGCCCCCATGACGTTAGAGAGCCTTGCCGCGCAAAGGCAGGGCGCTCCGCTGGTCGATCAAGAGGGCTGGCGCGTGGAGGCAGCGGGGCTGATCCTTGATATGCGTCCTTTGCTGGTGCGTCTTGCGGACAGCAAGGCGGAAGGTTTGGCTATAGAGGATGCCGCCAGCCTGTTCCACGGAACCTTGGCATCGGCGCTGGTCGATTGGACGAAGCGTGCCGCCGCGCGGGTAGGTGTGCGCGAGGTTGCTTTATGTGGTGGGTGTTTCCTCAATGCGATTTTGCGAAGTTTGGTGGTGCAGGGCTTGACGGACGCAGGCCTCACGCCGTTGCTGCCCAAACAATTGCCGGTGGGCGATACCGCCATCGCTCTGGGGCAGGTTTATGCGGCTGCGCTGACGTTGGATGAGCAAGAAGCCCCCCCCCCTTTGACAAAACACAATTTCTTTTCTAGGCTCTCTCTTACTGGGGTGCCCCTTTGGTTGAGGGCTGAGATGATACCCATTGAACCTGATCTGGGTTATGCCAGCGAAGGGAGTAGTCCTTGAATGAACGTCGCCGCGTTGCGGACGCGATCGTGTCCAACCTTTTTTCCCATGTCCTCTCTTGCTCTTCCATCGGCGGGTCGCCGGATCCATGTCGGATTCTCGCACCTTCAACGTATTGGTAAGGGCGCGACGACGGATGTCTGGTTCTCCGATGGCTATTCGCCAGAAAAGGAAACGCCGCTCGCTTGGGCAGCGGTGAGGCAGTTTGAGCTATTACAAGAGGCGGGCAATCTAGCGATTGAGGATTTGGACGTTGCCGACACGCGCCGCGCCTTTCAATCCATGATGAAGATGCGGGCGGGTGGCTACCGCATGACGATGATCATGATGGGCGATTATAGCGACGAGCCAGAGCGCGATGATCTGGCCATCGTTGATCAAAAGCTTCAGGACGAAATCGCGCAGCTGATCAACTTCCTCTATCTCAGCGAGCTAAGCGAACGCGCCAGCGCCCAGAACGCTGAGGCGTTGCAAAGGCCTCTTTGGTCGTGTGAGGAAGCGCTTCCGCATATTATCCAGACGCTCAGCGCCAAAAAGTTGTTTAAGCCAGAGCGCGAAACGCTGGCCGAGAAAACCTTTCTCGCTCTTTTGAAAAAACTTCCCGCAAGCCATATTGTGCATGACACGGCCATCGGCCTCGTCTTGCCCGATGCGACAAAGGAGAAAAACTGGACGTACATCGCGGCGGGCGAAAACACCTTTGCCTCTTTTCAAAACGCGATGACTACGGTTCTGGGCGGACTGGATAAGGGGATGGCCACGATGCGCCATATGCGCGGCTATGGCGACCGCCTTGGCTCACGCTTTGAAGGATGGGGTATGCGCTTGCACTACTTGCCGCTACATCCAAAGAACAATTAACTGAGCCAGACAAACCGAAGAAGATTGCAGGACTAGATGATGAACAGATGTTTCGAATGGGGCGCGAAATGGGAAGTTTACAAAGGGAGTTTAAGTTGATTGAAGAATCCTACGGAGGGGATGTTTTGAATCTGACTCTAATTAAAACGTGGTTAGCCCGCCTCATCAGAAATGGAAATATAAGCAAGTACATGGCACATCATTATCCAGATCTTCTAGAGCAATTTAAACAAATTGCTGGCATAGAATCTTTGAATGCTCCTTGATTGGGCCCATATAGTCGGCATTGCTGCTTTAAAACTACATACGTGTTTTTTAATGATTTCTATAAACTCGCCGCCCTATGCTTATCGAAGCTGACCTACCCTCGCATTTATATACTACTCGTAAATAGAGTCTTTGGTAATGTAGTACCTGACGGTCCGGGCAGAAAGAGGCTGTCGGCTCGGGACTCGCGGCAGTTACGGCACATAGGGTTGAGTCAGAGCATAGGACTCAGAAAGAAAGGCTTGCATCCTTCGATCTGCGTCTTGTTCCGTTTCCTGTGGGGCAATCGTTGTTGTCAAACGGACAAGAGCACCATCTGTGCGATGTTTCATGATCGAGTCGACGAACAGATACCATTTTGCTTCATATTGCTCATTTAGGATACGACCGCGACCGGCAAACCAATAATAAACGAGCATTGCCTGTTGTCCTTCCCTTATCAAAAGGCGAGAAACAGGTATTGTTTGTGCGCCAAGGTCTATCGGTTCAATGCTCCGTTTTTCTATGCGCCACCCGCCGCCTGGCAAGCAATTTGAGGGGGAATGGATAGACGAGCCAACCCGTTGGCTCTTATAATAGGCCATGTACAGATTGACTGACACCTTGTCTGCGTCGCGTTGATAGTTTGCTAACAAATAGTCATCGAGCTTGAGTGTGGAAAGTGTCGCGGAATCGATGGGCTCATTCGTGCCAACCCACCCTTCAATTTGAGCAGGGAAAGATTGGAACAAGGGCCGTTGAGGTATAATTTCCTGCCTGTTGTCCAGCGTACCTATCACCAAAATGAATGCCGCAATACCGCTTATGAAGAGCGTTATGAGGGGAAGAGTGCTTAGCGTCATCTTTCCCTTGGCAAGAAGGGCACCATGTGCCAAACCAAGATAGTCGTAACGAAAGAACTCGCCATTAGAGCCTTTCTTACCGAGCAAATTTAATAGTTTCATTTCACCAAAGAGAAAGGCAACGCAGACAGAAAAAATAACCCAGCCTTCAAAATCATGAAGCACGCCTTCCGCCATGGAAGCTCCCCATTGATTTACCGTCACCCCGACAAGTGCAATTCGCAGCGCATTCATTCCGATAGTGAGGGGGATGGCGGACAGAAAAAGAACGATACGTTTCCACATTTTGTCGTTGTAGAGAAACGCCATTAAAAAGCTAAAGCTCATAAGAGGGAAAAGGTATCGAAGTCCGCTGCAGGCTTCGACAACTTGAAGCTTATACCCCCCCAAGTCGATAATGTTCCCCTCCTGAAAAACTGAAACATTCATAAGCTGCAAAATAAAGACGCCAAGTGTTGAGGACCAAAGTTGCATTTCTGCCGACAGCGCCACATAAATCAAGCGAGGCAAAGGGATCGCGAAGAAAAGATAGATAAAAGACGGGGTAATCGTGGACGTGAAACTCTTGCCAAAAGTGGCCAAAGTGATCCCGACCAAAGTTAGAATAAATCCGTAATGAGCGGGCGGTTCGAAAGCAGAAAGGTGAGAAATCGCGATCAACGTAATCCCGAACAAAAGAACAGGAAGACCAACCCATGACGGTTTAATGTCGGGCTGTCTTTCGGTTAAGCGATGCCAGCCAATTAAAAGGGCAATGAGCGGGATCAGCGGACCATGGCTATATTCATCAGCTTGCCAAGCGGCCCCGAGATTCAGAAGACTCTCAAAAGGTAAAATGAAGAGGAAAGTGCAGTTTAGAACAAAAGCAAGAAATGATGCTGTCTTGAGCCATGCAGTAGGGAAGCCCGCTTTAACTGTCTGATATCTTACCATTTTTTTATCCTACCATTAATTCAGAGTCTGAATTGCAGTCTTTCAGAACTTGGCCTATAAAACCAGTGGTCATTGCACAAGTCAATTATTTAGCATTGCATGTCTTTGAGGATGTTAGGATGAGGAAAAACCCATGAAGGTTCTTCATATTTGTGAAACAGTTAAGGGAGGCACTGCCACCTATCTTAATGAGTTGATCCCCCTTCTTTTAGCGCGAAAGGATAAAATGCAAGTGAGGCTCTTGATGCCTCGCGAGCATATCACGGAAGTTCCAGATATTGGTCCCGCGTCTCTTGTTTTCTTCTTTCGCCCTAACCGTGCATTTGGGTTGTTTTTCTTGTTTTGGTCAACATATTGACCCTTGCTCGGTTTCGCCCGGATATCGTCCACGCGCACTCAACCTTTGCTGGCGTTGCCGCTCGCCTTTTGGGCCCCTTGTTTAGGGCAAGAGTTATTTATTGTCCTCACGGCTGGGCGATGGATCGGGAACAGCCGAACTATCTGCGCCACTTTTATACCTTGGTTGAACGAGGCTTAGAAAAACTCACGACACACTTTGTCGCTGTTTCGGAACATGAGCGTCAGCGCGGGATAAGGGCGGGTTTGCCACCCGAAAAAATAACGACTGTTCACAATGGGCTGCGCTCTAATGTTCCAGCACATGAATCCACATTGTGGGACTACTCACGCTTGAAGGTTTTGTTTGTAGGGCGTTTAGACCGAGATAAAGGAATCGATGTTTTGCTAAACGCCAGTCAGCTCTTGAAACATAAAGTTGTTGTGCGCGTTATAGGGGGAGCCGTTATAGAAGAGCTATCCGTTAATTTTTCTGATTATCCTCATGCCGAATTTTTAGGTTGGTTGGATGCACCCTCAATCCTGCCTCATATGGCGTCCTGCGATGTCGTGGTCGTACCATCGCGGTGGGAGGGGTTTGGTTATGTTGCCGCAGAAGCTATGCGCCTAGGAAAAGCCGTCATTGCCACTCGCGTTGGGGGCCTTGTTGAGCTTGTTGTGGATAAGGAAACGGGCTTCCTCTTTCCTTCGGAGGACTCGAAAGCTTTGGCGGGAATTTTAAGTCAGGTGGATAAATCAGAACTTCAAGAAATGGGCGCAAAAGGGCGAGACAGATTTCTGAAACATTTTACGGCCTCGCGCATGGCACAGGCAATCATCCATTTATATGGAGAAATAAAGCACTAGAGCATTTTTCAAGTAGGTTGGCCATAACCTGAGTTGGAAAGATAGTTTGAGCATTCGGTTGGAGAGTAGCTGTCCAAAAGTTTGCCGATCACTGTCCACAAAGCATCAACGGTTCTGGCCGCTGCTTTTCTGAGCAGGGTTTTGAGTTTAGAAAAGACCTGTTCGATGGGGTTCAGGTCAGGGCTGTAAGGGGGCAAGAAAAGGACGTTTGCACCCGCCGCTTCGATTGCTTCGCGCACGCCCACCACTTTGTGCGATCCGAGATTGTCCATCACAACGATGTCGCCTGCTTTGAGTGTTTTGACGAGGCTTTGTTCCACCCAAGCCAAGAAGCTTGTTCCATTGATCGGGCCGTCAAAGACATAAGGCGCGGTGATTTCGTCATGACGCAAGGCTGCGATGAAGGTCGTCGTTTTCCAATGGCCATGAGGCGCATAATCGACAAGGCGTTCGCCTTTCGGCGCCCAACCTCGCAAAGGCGTCATGTTGGTTTTTGCCCATGTTTCGTCGAGAAAAACAAGACGCTTCGGATCAAGACTTTCTTGAAGCTTTTTGAACGCATCTCGGGCTTCTGCCACATCCTTCCGTTTCTGCTCGGCTCCAAATACCGTTTTTTTTATTGCTGTAGCCAAGCCTTTTGAGAAAGCGGAAAAGCGTCGTCGTTCCAACGGCAACCTTACGGGAAGATAAAACTTCCTTTATTTCTTTCAGCGTCGCGTCCGGTGTTCCGTGGATAAGAGCCTCCACCTCCGACCCATGCTTTTCAAGAATGGGCCGCATGTGTCCGCCAAACTTAGCGTGGCTGTCAACATCGCCTCCTTGTCGAAACATCAAAAGATACCGTCGGACGCTACGTTCCCCAACTTTGAATATTCGTGCAATTTCAGCTTGTGAGCATTTTGTGGCCTGAACCATGCGTACAATGGCTCGTCTCGTCTCAAGTGGTAAGGGTTTTCCCATTCATACTGGCCTCCGACCCAGTACACAGTATGAATCACATTCCAACTGATTTGGGAATCCCCTATCTAGGCCAACCTACTCGGAAAATGCTCTAGATGAAGAATTGTTGCGACGGTTTTGCAGTTGCGCTTACCAATAATAAGCTGTAGCCCCCCTTAAAGGCAGCCGCCAAAAGGCTCCGTCCTGAATCGGTGAAATTTTGGGCCCTGCAAGGCTCTCTTCATGTACAACATCAGGCATAGGAATATGCTTGTTGTTGATGGCGACTTCAAAATCTCGCTCACGATTTAGCGGCCTTAACACCCAAATTCCATTTTCTTCACGATGAAGCGCTACTGTTCCGTTCGTTTTAATCGTTCCGAAATCAACGACGCGACTTGATTGGTTCACGCGCATCGGAGCTGTGAAAAGGATGTTCGAGGAGATCAGATCCAGCTTGTCCTTAGGATAATCGGCAGGATCACGTGCGTTGGCAAAAAGCGAATTTCTCGTTTCCGCATAATCCACGATAAGTCCGTCACGAATGGCTGTATAGGCTCGCAAGTCCTTCCCTTCTGCCATCCACCCATACTGGGGAAGAACCAAAGCATCGTAAGAAAAGGGAGCTTTGGCACTATTGCCAACAATTTTGACACCGTTGTTATATATTATCTGAACGCGCGTCCAATTGCCGACGCGAGAAGCCTCATCGAGGCCAACCCATTTGCCATCGACATCGTAAAGGATGGATTTCACTTCAGCGAGATTTGTTCTCTGCGCAACGGGTCCAATAAGTTCGAACTCAGTTAGGGCATAGGCGGGGACAGACCACGCCTTAGTGCTTAAAAAAGGCGCATGGCCGAAAACAATTTCTTGCATTCGATAGGCATCCGTCAAAAGGGGATTGAATACATCTTCGCGCTTTAGACCCCATCTCTCAAAATACCCCATGCCGTGATTAACTTGCAGGGGATGAATTTCTCTTAAATTGAAATCAACAATCAAAGGCAAAATAGGACCTGCCCCTTTGTTCGTCCAATAAGTTTGCCCCGTAACACCATCGGCACTCCCCGACCAGAAAAAGTGTCCCCATCCGCCTTCACCAAAAACGGGGCCTTTGTGCGTGTTTCTTAAGTAGGTCAACAGTTCTATTCTGGCTTCGTTATAGGTGGTATATTTTCCAGCACCGTCTGTTTCTGCGTTCATGTCAACATCAACCCAAGGCAACCGGCTTGGAATAACATCGATGAATGAGGCTGTTGTTCTATAGCGCTTGTGAATTTCTGGCGCCTGCATCAAGGCGTTTTTAATAAGGGCATCAGGGCGAACGCTATACGCCCAAACGCCAGCATCATTGGTAAATGCCTTGATGCGCTCCCCTGTGGAAGATTTTGATAAAAAGCTTTCATGGAAGAGAGGGCTGTCATCATGAACCATCATAAAGTTTTGATGAAGCACCATCTCATGCCCCATTGCTTTTCCTACGGCCAAAACGTCCTTCAGCCCCTTATCACCGCCAAGACGGTCGCTTGCAGGAGCGTGTACAGGAAGCCCTATATCAAAGCCTTTGTTTTGCCAAACATGAATAAGGACAATGCCATTGCGCAATCCATAGGACGCCAACATTTTAAGTTGGTCAGCAAATACATTGAAGGGGCGCGTCCAGACATCTAAAACAGGGCGTCCCGCCACAACATTGCGATAGGGTGAAGGCTCATTGGGTGCGCGAGGGAAAGTCTCATTGATGTGCTCGCTCACCGTGATAATAAACCGTTCATTCAATTTATTCCTCTGCCCGCTTGTCAGGGGGTCATAAAGAGCCTTACGTTTATCTTGTCCGCTAGCGTGACTGAATGTCCAATCATAGTAGCCCGACGCGAATAAATCTTGTCGCGAGAAATAGGAAACCTCGAAAGGATTATAGGGAACCTGAATCTTTCGTGTTGCCAAGCCCCCCCAGTCTCCAACATCAAGAGCCGCAAGCAAAGGCTCTGTTGCATGAAGATCAACGATAAGCGATTTCCCCTGCATCCATGCGAATATCTGAAGGTTCAGCGGTGTATCATGAAGGGTGTAGTCTAAGGATAAAACAGCGCATGACCCTTTGTGCATCCACATGCTTTTAACCGGAACCAGCCGTTCCTTAAACGCGCCCCATTTCCATTCAAGAGAAACGGGGATGGCCTCACCTTTCTTGCCGGAGAGGCTGAGTCGACCCAACCCGTCTGAAATAGAATCCGGTTTTTTCCAAGCATACGTTAAAGAACTTTCTTTCCCTTGATAATGAAAAAGGGCTTGGCTGGGCGTGATATCAAACGTATTTTCGGCAATCGTCACCGCGAGCCTAGGGGCAACGCGCACCTCACCTCCACAAGGGGCATCAGCAAACGATGAAGGCGCTGGTGCTGCATGCGCACTTTGCGCCGAACACATAACGAGAACAAAAAGAAGACAGCTTATGCGTTTCATATATGGATCCATGCCGTGAATTAAGAAGGAGTTCCGCCTTGAGAGATTTTTCTGCCATAAACCAGCTTCTTCACCCGGTTCACTAACGAAAAGGGAACGGCGATAAGACAGATTGTTTTGCCCATCCCCACATAGCAACGCCAATTGGCGATTTCAAACATGCGCCACTGCACCTCAAGACGCACAGTAAGTTGCCGCCGTCTTTTCTGAAAAGAGATGCCTTTTTGCGAGATGCAATAATCCAACAAATACTCAGGAATGTTGGCAACTTGGTGTTTTTTAATCAAACGTCTTAGGAAATCATAGTCCTGAGCCGTTTCATAAGATGTGTTGTAAAACCCAACGTCGCGAAAAACAGCGGCGCGCATAAACCAAGTCGGATGATAAAGAGCGCTATTTGAATACATCCGGTTCTTTATTTCTTGCGACGTCGGCGGCGGGCTAAGGCTCATGATCGTCTCACGCGTATCTTCATCGAAAAGCCGAATCCAACAACCGACAAGGTCTATCTCTGGATGGTTTTCAAGGAAAGCCATCTGTTTTTCAAAGCGCGTCGGAAGAGAAATGTCATCGGCATCGGCACGCGCAATATAAGGAAAGTTTTGTTTTAGGATAACGTCAAGCCCATGGTTCAACGCCGTAGGCAGGCCGACGTTTTTGTCTAACCTAAGAATCGTAAGATTATCGCGAGCAGGCAAAAGGTCGATGACGTGACGCACGCTTCCATCATCAACAATAAATAAATGCAAAGGAGCTTGGTTTAACAAAACACTCTCAACAGCCTCGACAAGAGTCTTCTCGGCATTATAAGCAGCCATAAGAACAGCAATTTTAGTCACGGGGGGACTCCTTGTTTCGTAATCCAATTAAGGCTTGTCGTTTTGGTTTTTCACGCCCACCAAGCGATAGTTTTTTGAAGCATAGAACGATTGAACAAGGTAAGAAACAGAACCAAACAATCTCTCGCAAAATATGTCTTGTTTCGGCCCTTGGATAAAAAAGAATGATGCAACTTAAGCATCCCATAAAAGCAACGGATATTCTATTTTCTGTTAGGAGCGTTTTTATAGACAATGCGGCCAGAATATACCCTAAAAGCCCACTTATCAGAAAAATGCCAAGCCATCCATAATTATAATAGGCTTCAGCAACAAAGCTAAAACCGTATCCTCCACCTTGAACAGCCCATTGTGGCTCCATGATCGCGACAAGCCATCGACTAAGACTGCTTGCGTTGTATTCTGCGGCTCCAGAAAAATGTGGTACCAACACACCAAGCGCAGTCCAATAGCTTTCCCCATAAGCAAAATCATGTTTGTTGGGAACAAGATCATAAACCCAAGCGATAATTCGCAAGCCCGATTGGCCCATTTCATCAAGAATAGAAACGATCGGATTGTCCACTCCGGAAAAAGCCGCAAGATAAACCGATAGGTCACTGCGGTCAGCACCAGCACTCATTCGCGTTATGCGAATGATCGGGAAGACAAAAAAGAGGAGAAAAATTCCAGAAAAAATGAGCAGGCTCTTAGGGAGAGGTTTGATCGTTTTGTGCCAGACCCATGCGCTTGCCAATAATGGCATAATGGCTCTGGATCGTTCTCCAAGAAAAAAGAAAGGCAAGGAATAATAACAAATCATCGCAGCAGCAAAGAAGGCTTGCCTCTTATTCTTTCGACAACCTGAAAGAAGCAGAAGGCATCCTGGAAGAAAAAACATCCCCCAGTTCCGCATTAGAGAGGTCGTTGCGTCAAAGCTGCCGCCCCTATACATATAGGCTCCATAGCCCCCGGCCATAACGCGCCCGATATTATGATAGACGTTTAATGTTACAGGAATTAAAGAAAATACAATAATTGCCCACCCTACTTTGCGGAGAATTGCTTCGTCGCGGAGCATGTCTCTTTCTTCTTTTGGCGAACGTAAAGAATAAGCGGTTTTAAACTTAAGTCCTCCGCCAATTCCAAAACAAACGAAAGCAGCAAAAATTTGCAAGAGGGCCATATTCGTCGTTTCAGGCGAAACGATGGAGTACAAAATTCCGCCGATGACATCGGCAAGGCCTAGCAGGTAAAGGATCTGATGCCCACACAAAAAGAGGAGCATGGAAAGAAGAAAAAGGGTAAAAGGATCAAACGATGAACCAGCAATTCTTCGCCAGAAAAGAAAGAGACATCCAGCGTATAAGACCGTTAGCAGCGACGTGGAATACATCAGTTCGCCGCTGTTTGTGTCAAATATGATAAAAGTTGTAAGCGCCAGTATTATTGCAACAAAAGTTACAATGTAGAAAAAAGTCGTTGAGCCTTGGTTTCGAATTTGCCTCATGCTTTATCTACCCCCTTTTTTTAGATAGACGTATCGAACGACGCTGCCGATGCCAACCGTTAGAAGAACCGCCCAAGCAGCCCCCATAAGATCCCACGAAGGAATCAAAAGCATAGGAAGAACCGCAGAAGCCACCAACACATAAAGACCTGTGACAAGCGTTTTTATATCTTTGTTTTGGCTGTAAAAACTAACCCCCAGAACCTCGTAAAGCATACGCCCAACAAAGCCTGCCAAGATAATGGGGTAAACTGAAAAATAGCGTTCGGCAAGGGGTTGTTTTAGGTGCGGCAAAAGGAAAGAAAGCGCCCAATAGGCGGCAAACGAAAGTGCCACAGAAATCAAAAGTGTTTGTTTGACGCATTTTCTGAACGTACACCAATACAGCGCAAGGTCCTTGGTAAAGGCGCTAATCAAGCTCGGGCGATAAAGGGTTATCGTTCCCGTCCTAACAAGATTTCCAAGAGCGTTGCCGATTGACCAATAAAGAACATAGACGCCCGTTAGTTCTAACCCCAAGAAAACTGAAATAATGTACCGATCCAAAAACTGGCTTGCTGTATTGGCTATATCATTAAGGTACAGGAATTTTGCTTGATAAAGTTGCTTTTTCAACCACGTCTTAGACGAGGATTGAAAACTTCTTTTTCTCCATGGCCACGTTCTTGTGACATAGGCAAAAAAAGCTAAAGCCACTATGCCTCCTCCAACCCAAAAGAAAAGCAGTATGTTGATGTCGCGCAAAGCGGGAAAGACCAGAGCCAAGGGCATGTAGATATAGATCCACAAACCGGATCGAATAAAAAGGGAAAGGTTGGCAACAATCGGGCGGCTAAGGCTATTCAGAAGAACAAAAATATCGTTATTCGCGTGTTCAAGAAAGGTAATCAAAACAATTGAAAGCGCGAAGAATAAGGCCGTGTGATCCGTAAGAGCCACCCCAACAATAGTCGGAAGGCCCAAAATACAATAAAGAAAGGTAAAGCAGCGCATATAAACAATCACTGTATCGGCAACGCTTTCCAGGGATTGCGTTACAGCCGTCCGCGCAAAGTTATTAATGATGCCAAACCCCATCACGACAGGAATGATCGCGCTAACACCGACAACCAGACCATAAACGCCCAAGGCCTTTAGGTCGAGAAAACGCGCAATAAACATCGTTAGAAGAAATTTGGCGACAAGGGATGCCCCCCTCATCTTCATGATTGTAAGAGAGTGCAATAATGTATGATTACATGGCACATGCGCAACAGCCATCAGGTTTCTTTCCAAAAAAGACCCGCTTTTATCGGGATACCCCTTAAAGACTACTTTATAGAGGGGTTGTAAGGCACTTGTCCCTTATTTACAACCTTTTTACAAGGCAGCCGTTTCTGTTTCATTGAAGAAAAGACCGCGCTTTGAACCTAAATCCTTTCTATATTGATGATCTAGGAAGTCTCTGATAGATAGGGGGCCTACAAAATGGTGAAAGGGGTTCCGTCATGATAAGGAAAATGGTTAGAAACATTTATTGGTTCTGCATGAACCTACTTCCGGAATATGGGGCAGTTAATCTCATTTATTTTATGGCGTTCAAGAAATTTCCTAACTTGAAAAACCCGAAGACACTTAATGAAAAGATTTCGTGGCGAAAACTCTATCAGCGTGATACTAGGTTTCCTCTCTTTGCAGATAAAATTACGGTAAAGGACGAGATTGAAAAAATCATTGGCAAAGAATATGTGATCGAAACTTTATGGACGGGGGAAACACCCGAAGAGATTCCCTTTGATACCCTCAAACCTCCCTATGTCATTAAGGTTAGCCACAGCAGCGAAGGAAACATATTTATTCGCGCAGACAAGGATATTAATAAAGAAAAAATCGTTGACGATCTAAATAAGCAACTTCGTTTTTCTCATGGCTGTGAAAGCCGAGAGTGGGGTTACAGGGACATTCCTCATCGGGTGTTGATTGAGTGCATGATTGAGATGCCGAATAACGAAGTTCCAGAGGATTATAAATTCTTTGTATATGACGGACACGCTTCCTTTGTTCAGGTTGATTATGGTCGTTTTACAGAGCACAAGCGGAATTTTTATTCACGGGATTGGGAATTTATCCCGACAACGTATCAGCACTATCCGAACACAGACACCCCCATGCCAGCTCCAGCAAATTTGAAAGAAATGGTTCTTATCGCAGAAAAAATTGGAAAACAATTCGATTTTGCGCGCGTGGATTTATACTCGACCCCAAAGGGTGTGTTATTCGGTGAGGTTACTTTCTATCCGGGGGCTGGACGTGGCCCCTTCGTCCCTGAAATTTGGGATGAGAAATTCGGCGAGCCTTGGAAAATAAAGAAATAAAGCAGCGCTTACTTTATCGGCAAATTAAGAATTTGCCGATATTTCTGCGCGACGGCATCAACTTTGAATTGATTTAAATGATGCAGCAGCTCCGCACTCATTGGCGGTTTGGGTCGTTGAAGAATTTCAATAATGCCATTTGCCAAAGCCACCTCGTCGCCTACTGGAACGAGTTTGCCAAACCGTCCATTTTCAAGAACATCCGAAGGCCCTGTTCTGCAATCTGTGCTGATAACGGGTGTGCCTGTTGTAAGGGCCTCGATAAGAACACCAGGGAGCCCTTCCCATGCAGAGGATAAGACAAAAACATTCGCACGATGAATATAACTCAATGGATTTGTGACAAACCCAAGAAAATGGGTATCTTTGGCAACACCCAAGGATGCCGCAAGTTGTTTAAGCTTGTTCTTAAGCGGACCAACGCCAAGGATAAGGAGTTGGCTGGGACTCTTTTTTCTGACAAGCGCAAAGGCTTTTAGAAGCGTTGGATAATCTTTTTGCTGGTGCAATCGTCCAACAGCTATAAGGGTAGGCAGAGTCGTATCAATACAGGATGGATAGACAGGCTCTTCCTTTATTCTTGAAGAGAAATCAGGCTGAATGAGAGGATTATATATAAGATGTATGGGCGTTTTTTTAAGCGTTGGAACGCACATCAATTGTTGTGCAATGCCCTTTGAAATGGCAAATATACCGTCTGCTTTAGGATAGCTAAAAGCAAGAAGGGTGAGCCAAGGCAGCCGATAGAACTGTTTCCACAGAGGCTCTGATGTGATCAACGTGCCTTCCATGCGAATGAATAATTTGTGCTGATGCTTGCTGAGCCATTTGCCAAAGCCAGCAATAATACTCGGCCTTTCTATTGAACTAAGGACTATTGGCGGTTTAGCGATCTTAAGGTAGCGTAGGTAATCGGGAAGCGAAAAAACAACACGTTTCTGATCGAGGCTTACAATTCTAACTGTTGGGGGAACCTGATCTTTAAGTTCGCCGACGAACTTGCAAACAACAAGATCAACGCGCCAGCCATTCGATGCAAAAAACGTCGCAAGATTTATCAGTATGCGTTCAGCGCCGCCGCCCCCAAGTGTTGCCGTGAATAAAGCTATATCTGGTGGCAAGCATGTGGTGAGGTTGTGATCGTCGAGGCGTGTAGGGTTGGTCATAAGCTTGTTCTTGCTCTCTAAAAAGGGCTTATCTTAACTTGGTTGGACTATAGAGCATTCAAGAATGTGTTTACAAGCCTTTGATGATCTGCAGCCTAAACGTGCCAAGTCTTTGCTGCGACATTCGCCGCTAGCAATTTTTAGTTTGTCAGTAACAGATGTCGTCACCACATGCACAACATGCCCCTTCTTTCTAGGCCCCCAACACTATGATAAACAACAACATTCCGTATTAATGATAATCATAACAGCCTGTTTCATAATTAACAGCTTAATAATTGCACCTTTACCAACTAATCTTAAAAGACTAAGTAGATTTGGCTTTTACATTTGTTTGAGGCAAAAAGGAGAATATATAACAAATTTGATGATTGCAACCTTATGTCTAATTGCTGTGTTGTTTGTTGTTATTCGACAACTAAATACAAAGTTTGAAGGTGGATGTTTCTATTAAGCTTTGATTGCTTGGGTATTACGCCTGATATAAGTTGTTGCCGTTCTCTGGTATAAGTTTTACGAACAAAGAAGCAAACGCTCACTTTCTTAAAAGGAGATGACTCCTTGGGTAGCTATCTTCTGAAGGATTCGCTTAATTCTTAGCGAGGGCTAAGACAGTATTCTGTAAATGGAAGTGTATTATGAAAGTTTTGATAACAGGCGTAGCAGGATTTATCGGCACATCTTTAGCTCTGAGGCTTCTGGCGACAGGCAATGAAGTCATTGGGATCGACAATCTCAATGATTACTATGATGTAAATCTAAAAAAAGCGCGGCTTGAACTGGTGCGGGCTTCTGGAAAAGAAGCGTTTGTTTTTTATCAAATGAACATCACCGATAAAGAAGCCATGCTTGGTTTGGAAGAAAAGTGCCATGACGTTACGCATGTGGTAAACCTTGCTGCCCAGCCGGGGGTTCGTTATTCGCTGATTAATCCGTTCGCCTATGTTGAAACAAACGTGATGGGTTTTGTTGTTCTGACCGAGCTGGCACGCCGCTTGCCTAAGTTAGAGCAGTTTGTTTACGCCAGTTCGTCTTCCGTCTATGGCGGTAACACGAAAACGCCGTTCTCCATCGACGATCCAGTGGAGAAACCCGTTTCGTTTTATGCCGCAACCAAGCGTAGCGATGAGCTGATGGCCTACACCTACGCGCATTTGTATAAAATGCCTTGCACGGGCCTTCGGTTCTTTACTGTTTACGGACCATGGGGCCGCCCAGATATGGCAGCATATTTATTTACGACGAATATTCTTGCAGGCAAACCCATTCCTGTTTTCAACAATGGTAACTTGCGCAGGGATTTCACATATATTGATGACATCATCTCTGGCATTGTTGGGGTTTTAAACAATCCCATGCATGCTGAACCGGATGCGGTTCCGTGGCGTCTTTACAACATCGGTAATTCGCAGACGGAGACACTGATGGACTATATCAGCGAGATTGAAACGGCTTTGGGGAAAAAGGCGGTTTACGACTTCCTTCCCATGCAAGCCGGCGATGTTTACGAAACGTTTGCAGAAATTGATGCAACTAAAAAGGATTTCGGATATGCTCCGACAACGACCATTCGCGAAGGCATCCCGCGTTTTATTGAATGGTACAAAAATTATCATGGCGTCTAACGTCCAAAGAAATCAGAACATCTAGAAAGCTAGGAGACAGAAATGAATGTTATAATGCTTGGTGCCGGTTATGTCGGTTTGGTTTCCGGCGCATGCTTCGCTGAGTTTGGGGTGAATGTTACCTGCGTTGATCCAGATGAAGGTAAAATCCAACGCCTTCACGATGGCATCATCCCCATTTATGAACCTGGCCTTGATGATCTTGTTAAAAAGAATGTGGCCGCAGGCCGCCTTAATTTTTCAACGGCGCTAGCTAAATGCGCCCCCGAAGTAGATGCTGTTTTTATCGCCGTCGGCACGCCAACGCGACGCGGGGATGGTCATGCAGATCTGTCTTATGTGTATCAAGCGGCGCGTGATATCGCGGCCTATTTGACGCCCGACCATTTTACTGTTGTTGTGACTAAATCCACCGTTCCCATCGGCACAGGCCGTGAGGTGGAGAAGATCATTCGTGAAGTCAATCCATTATCCAGCTTTGGTGTCGCTTCAAACCCAGAGTTCCTGCGCGAAGGCTCTGCCATCGGCGATTTCATGCGCCCTGACCGCGTCGTCTTTGGAACGAACAGTGAGAAGGCTGCCGACGTCATGAAGGCGCTTTATCGCCCGCTTTACCTGCTTGAAACGCCTATCGTCCAAACGACACTGGAATCCTCCGAGCTGACAAAATATGCTGGCAATGCTTTCTTGGCGACTAAGATTACCTTTATCAATGAAATGGCTGACCTTTGCGAAAAAGTCGGTGCGAACGTACAAGACGTTGCACGCGGCATTGGGCTTGATGGCCGTATCGGCAAAAAGTTTCTGCATGCAGGCCCTGGCTATGGCGGCTCATGCTTTCCCAAAGATACGCTCGCGCTTGTGAAAACGGCGCAGCAAGTTGGCTCGCCTGTGCGGATCGTGGAAACTGTTGTCGATATCAACAACAAGCGCAAGGCTCATATGTCCGAGCGAGTAATCGCTGCGGCTGGCGGCGACGTAAAAGGCAAGATCGTTGCCGTTTTGGGCGTATCATTCAAGCCAAACACGGACGACATGCGTGACTCTGTTGCCCTAGACGTAATCCCTGTTTTGCAAGCCGCAGGCGCAACCGTCCAAGCGTTCGATCCCGTCGCGATGGAAGAAGCAGGCAAACTTCTGCCGAACGTGACGTGGGCGAAGGACACATATGGAGCCCTTAAGGGAGCTTGTGTGGCTGTCATCCTTACCGAATGGAACGAGTTCCGCAGCCTTGATTTCGACCGCGCCAAAAGCGTGATGGCTGCCCCTGTTCTTGTCGATTTGCGTAATATTTATAAACCGGAAGAAATGGCTAAAACAGCTTTTTCCTATACCTCCATCGGCAGATAAGGGTAGATTCTTTATTCACATTCTCTGAGCTGAAGACGGATTGTTTCACACTCCATCAATGCCTCAGGAAACACTGCTCCCTCTGGTGCTGTTTCAGTTTCAGCTGCAAGCTTTTTCTGAAACTCGCGGCTATATTCTTTGATCGGTGGACAAACGCAGGCGGGGTTAGAAATTGCCGTCCCGCAGGCGCTTAACGAGGTCAGCGCGAGTGCGAGGAGCATCCAGCGTGGCGCGAAGTTGGGCATCTTTGATCTCCACTATTTTCTTGAGTTGGTCAAAGCGTTCGGCGGTGCGCCCTGATTGCTTTGCGCCGAGCAGAACGGCGGCCACAGACGCAGCAATCACACCCCAGCCGGCGATTTTTATGATGTTGCTGGAAAACCAGCCAGTGATAATCGTCCACATCACCGCAGACCCTTCCGGCTGTCATCGATCCGCGCCCAAATCATCACGCCGATGCCTATCAACGTGATCGCCAGTAACAACCACTTCGCCGCGTCAAGGTACGGAACAAGCGTTTGTAAGGCGTCACGGGCGGGATCAAGGGCATCTTTGGCGGCTTCTAGCGCCCAAAGTCCAACGGTAGCCGCTGTTGCGGTCTTTCCGCCCTTTACGGTGCGCGTGTGTTGCAAGTTCTTGGGTGCGGGTTCCACACCTGCCAGAACCAAGGCTTTGTCAACCTGCGCTCCCGTGTACGGCTGCTTGCCGTTTTCATAATGGACGATGGCCGTGACAACGGCATTAAGATGCTCGTATTTGTGCATGTTCAGCACGACGTCCGGCGCAAACCCCGTCTCGTCCGAAACAGCCTTGGTATATGCTACCGTGTCGTTTTCGACGTTAGGCGCCCAACGTCCGATAATCTGCCTGATCGTGCGCAGGCCATTCTTATCCTGATATTTTATCAGCGTTCGGGCCAAGGCGCGGATCCCGTAGATCGGGCTTTGAAACACAAAGAATAGCATTTCACCGAACAGCGCTTCGGGGCTTGTGCCTCTGGAGTGCTTCCACCCCGTCCAGTACGCGCCGCTTGAGCACACGCGGCTCTCGCATGGATCGTACCGATCACGCACGCGCACATCGTAGACGCGCCCTGTGTGCGAGTACCCCATGCAGAGGGATTGACGTAACACCCAATGAAACACCCAACAAAGATTTACGACGCTCTTTAAATATTCTCCAAGCCTTTGTAAAAGCGTGGTGGGTGCGACAGGGATTGAACCTGTGACCCCTACCGTGTGAAGGTAATGCTCTACCGCTGAGCTACGCACCCACGCTTTATTATAACGACTGAACCAAAAGCCTGTAACAGCTTTACTAAATCCGAGGCGGTAGATAGAAGGATTTTCCCTTTGCTGTCAAGCGTGTGGGGTGTTAATCTTGAAAAAATGACACAAAAGCCCATTTCCCCTGCTGCGAAGCCTCATATTCTGGTCGTTGATGATGATGACCGGCTGCGTGAGTTGTTGCGCCTGTTTCTTAGTAAGAATGGCTTTATCGTGAGTACGGCGGCGGGCGCGGCGCAGGCGCGGGGTATTTTTGCCTCTTTGGCGTATGATCTGGTGGTTTTGGACATCATGATGCCGGATGAAAGCGGTCTTGATCTAGCGCGCTCCTTGCGTAAAAAGGGACAGCCCCATGTCAAAGACATTCCGATCCTTTTTTTGACGGCGCGGGCGGAAGCCAGCGAACGCATTGAAGGCTTTGAGACAGGCTGCGATGATTATTTAACCAAGCCGTTTGAGCCGCGTGAATTGCTTTTGCGCATTAACGCGATCTTACGCCGTGCGCAAAAGGAGGAGGTGGCGCGGCCGCCTCTTCGCTTGGGGCGATGGCTTTATGATGCCAAACGTGGCGAGTTGTGTTCACAAGATGAAGTTATCCGTTTGACGGATACGGAAGCAGGCCTGATGCGCGTTCTGGCAGCTGAGCCGGGGGCTGTCGTAAGTCGCGAGCTTCTTGGTGAACTTAGCAAAGAAAGCGTGAATGATCGCACGGTCGATGTGCAGGTGACGCGCCTTCGCCGCAAGATTGAGGGCGATACGCGCAATCCGCGTTATTTGATCACGGTGCGAGGCGAGGGCTATTGCTTGATGCCTGATGATAACGGATAGAGGGGACACTATGGCCATCCTTAAGCTTCCCTTTTCCATGCGCTGGATCAAGCGGCTTCTTCCCAGTAGTCTGTTTGGCAGAACGCTTTTGATTATCGTGATGCCGACCTTGCTGGCGCTGATTGTTGCCACCTTCGTCTTTTTTGATCGTCATTGGTACACCACGACCAATCGGCTGACTATTGCCGTGGCGGCGGATATCTCGATGGTTGTGGAGATGCTTGACCTTATGAAGGACGATGAGGAAAAGGGAGCCCTGATCCGCATTGCCAATAAGAAAATGGATTTGTCGGTCACCTATCAGCCCAAAGAACATTTGTCCAAGCGCGTGAAGCACTATGCCAATCCTTTGTCTGAGATGCTGCGGCTCGCGTTGGATGAGCGCGTAGGATACCCGCACCTGATCGATATGCGCCGCGCCCCTGACATGGTTGCTGTACAGGTGGAGATTCCAAGGGGTCTTTACACGTTTTATGTGCCGCAGCGCCGCATTTATACGCCGACGACCGAGGTGTTTATAGGCTGGATGATTGGAAGCTCAATCCTCCTTTCCGGCATAGCCTTGTTATTTATGCAGGGTCAAATTCGCCCTGTCCGTCGCTTGGCTGAGGCCGCCGAGGCAATTGGCAAAGGACAGGATGTGCCATGGTTTAAGGTGGAGGGTGCTACCGAGGTGCGGCAAGCCAGCGCGGCGCTTATGGTGATGCGTGATCGCATTCATCGCGCGATGAACCAGCGTACGGCGATGCTGGCGGGGGTATCACATGATCTGCGTACGCCCCTGACGCGCATGAAGTTGCAGCTTGCTATGATGCAGGAGACGTCGCAAACACGGGGTTTTCAGGCTGACATTGCGGATATGGAAAACATGCTAGAGGCTTATCTGGCTTTTGCGCGGGGGGAAGAGGCTGAAGTTGTTACGCAGGTCGATTTGGTTAGCTTGCTCCAAGACATCATCGAGGGCATGAAGCGGCAAAATGATCACGTCACGCTTAAGGCTGATACGCCCTGTATCATGATGCTACGGGCGCACTCGATTAAGCGCTGCATTGGCAATCTGGTTAGCAACGCTGCTCGTTATGGAAAGAACGTGGTTGTGACGATGGCGCTGCGTGACCATGCCGTCGATATTCTTGTGGACGATGATGGGGCGGGGATTCCACGTGAAAAGCGTGAGGAAGTTTTCAGGCCCTTTATGAGGCTTGATGAATCGCGAAATAAGGATACGGGCGGTGTTGGCCTTGGCCTCACCATTGCGCGGGATATTGCGCGGGCCCATGGCGGAGACGTCGTGCTAGAAGAAGCCCCCTTGGGGGGGCTTCGCGCTCGAGTCTGGTTACCGGTTTAAAAAAGCGTTTTACCGTGCGTCGGATTCATCGTCAGTGGCGACATCGACGACATCATCAACATCGACTTCGTCTTCGCCTAGTTCGTCAATATCTTCAATGACCACATCATCAGCTTCATCCGAAGCCACGGGGATATCATCAATTTCTTCGGGTGCTGCGGTGATCTTGCGCGCCTTTTCCTCGGCGGCAGCGCGGCTGCGCCGTGATTTGGTCAGCGTTTCAGGATCAAAAACCGTCCCGCAGCTTGGACATACGGGCGGATTCTTTTTCATATCGTAATAGCGCGTGCCGCAATGCGGACAAATCCGTTTTAAACCCCACTCTGCTTTCGCCACGTTTAGTCTCCCTGCTCTGAATTTTTGGGCCGAAAAATAGATTATTTCGAAGGCGTAGTCCTGTGACATAGAAAATTCTATCTGTCAACGCGCTAGTATGGCAAGATTCTCCACCCGTCAATTTTTCTGACATGAATGAGGGGCTATCCCCAACTATATGGACTTGTTAACCTTAGCAATCTGTTCCTTCTCTTTATGGTTTGAAAGAAACGAGCGTTCATGACCGTACCCTTTCCCAAAGCCCTTCCTTCTGGTGGGTGGTCGCTGTTGGCGGCATTTTGACTTTGGCGCGTTTTAGCGAGGCTTTCCTTATCTTGCGTGCGCAAAGCATCGGGCTGCCTATGGCATGGGTTCCGCTGGTCATGGTGGTGATGAGTGTTGTTTACGCTCTGGCGGCCTATCCCGTCGGTATTCTTTCCGATCGCATAGAGCGTCGGTTTATTCTGATTATCGGAACGGGCCTCCTTATCTTGGCCGACCTTGTTCTGGCTTATGCTGGTAACGTCTGGGGCGTGATGATAGGCGTTGGCCTATGGGGCTTGCATATGGGGTTTTCTCAAGGCCTTCTCGCCGCCCTTATCGCCGACACAACGCCCGAAGAGAGGCGTGGAACCGCCTTTGGCCTCTTTAATCTTATAAGCGGCGTGTTGCTGCTGGTGGCCAGCGCTCTTGCGGGTCTTCTTTGGGAAAGGGGAGGGCCAGAGGCCACCTTTCTTATGGGGGCAAGTTTTAGCGCGATTGCCTTATTGGGCCTGTTTCTTTTTCCCCTCAAGGGTGACAGAATAGGCGCGTAACGAAAAGGAGCTGCACATGGCGACGACCCAAACGATCATCCCGCCGACAGAGCCACAGGACGTTCCCGTGATAGAGGGAAATCTAGGCAGCCTCTTGGCACGCTTCGTGGCGCTGGTAATTGACATGCTCATTATTAAGGTCGTTTTTTTTATCATTTTTATTCCGCTAGGGCTGGTGGCGTCGATTGGAACTTTTCTTATTATGCCAATGCCCCTGTTTTTCTTTGGTGGTGTAGGGCTTTCCTTTGTCGCAACGAGCGTTGTGGCCGCATGGCTTTATTTTGCGGTGCAGGAAAGCTCGGCGAGAGGTGCGACGATTGGCAAAAGGATTATGGGGCTTCGGGTCGTTGATGAAAACGGGCGGCGGCTTACGTTTTCTTTGGCCACGCTACGTTATGCCGTAAAAATCATCTCCATGATTCCTATGATGCTGGGATTCTTTCTGGCGTTTTTTACGTCCAAGAGACAGGCCCTTCACGATCTGATCGCAAACACTGTCGTTATTAAGGTATCCTGAAGATGGAGACAGTTATAGCCGATGCACCCCTTTATGCTGGTTTTGGCAAACGGCTTTATGCCTATCTGATAGACCAATCCATTATTCAGGGCGTTGCACTTGTTCTTTTGCTCCCGTTCGGGGGAGGGCTGTGGGATCAATTGTCGGGCGCGCTAACCCGTCAACCTACCACCTTGTCGATGCAAAGCGGCTCCTTTGATGTTTTGGCTGTTTCGATCACGGCGGCGGTATTGTTCTTTATGATTTTTCAGTTTGTTTTGGGCGTTGCCTATGGAACCGTGATGGAAGGCGGATGCGCGGGGGCGACTTGGGGTAAAAGATATTGCGGCCTGCGCGTGACGGACGTGCAGGGACAACGGATTGGCTATGGCGCGGCGGCGTTGCGTAATGCGGGAATCAATGTCCTGAGCGTGGCCTTGTCGATGGATATGACACTTGGACTAATGCTTGCGCCGTTTTATTTGATGCCTCTTTTTACAAAGAAGAAGCAAGCTTTGCACGATATTGTTGCCCAAACGATTGTGGTTCAAAGGCCGTAAACAAGACATTTCATGATATAGCTAATCCACCATAAATTGATAACGAGGTTTTGCATTACCCTCGCCGTCATTCCGGACTAAACTTTCTTTCGTCTTCTGCGAAGCCGAAGAGAAAGGATCGAAGGAATGACGGTTCATTTTAGGCACGTGTGCCTTATCCTTTTATATGGCATAATGATCAAAAGGTGTGGGTAGATTCACGATTTTGAGAGCAAAAAGCTGATCATTTTTCTCCGCCGATCCTTCTTCAATCCTCGATGTATTTTGACCTTGTTTTTCCAGTGAGCGAAGGA